>JARRQD010000045.1:0-31774 GCA_037382205.1 Candidatus Thiodiazotropha sp. | reverse complement strand
TCTTCAAAATAACAGCTCCTCAGCAATCGCATCCTAGGGCCATTTGCGCACAGCCTGCTGACAGTGCCTTTCTTCTGGGAGTCTGGAGTGGAAGATATTCTTTTTTAATCAGTGAGTTACTTGAGTGTGATTTGGTTCAGTGCTGATATTCGATATTGATTCTAACAGACTTTAATCCATCCCTGCCCGGCACCATTCATGACAAGTCAGTGTGACAGTCGCATCTCGATCGTCAGGGCGGCTAAACCCATCACTAAAAATCCCAATGTAAGTGGGATCAGGGTCATATCGTAGGCCTGCCCGACCAGACCTCCCAATAGAGTCGAAATGGCTGATGTTAAAGCGCCGATAATCGATGAAGCGATCCCCGCCTGGTGACCCATAGGCTCCATTGCCATCGCATTTAAGTTACCAAACAGTAAGCCAAGGGTAAAAAAAGCCAACACGGCAAACAACATAAAGTAGGGCAATGGGATCTGTTCGGAAACGATTAAATTGGCAACGAAAAAGAGTGCGGAAACCCCGATCAGTGCGAACAGCGCGAATCGACTGATGCGATGCATCCCCAGGCGACGGACAATCGCAGAATTGATCAGAGAGGCTACCCCGACAGAGAGTGCGGAGAGCGCAAAGTATAAAGCAAACAGATCTCCTGTATGGTAGTAATCTTGATAGACTTGCCTGGCGCAGCTTAAGTAAGCGATCAAGCAGCTAAAGACCAATCCGGCGCTGATGGTATGCCCGAGTGTTTGTTTGTTGGCTACAACAGTTTTGAGGCTTTTTACAATCTCCTTGAGATTAAAAGGATGGCGATCATCGGGTTTGAGGGTTTCAGGCAGACGCAGGGTCATCCAGGCCGCGATAAAGACAGCCATGGCCACAAATAGGGCAAATATCATGCGCCAATGGCTTATTGACAGAACCAGCTCACCAAGTGCTGGCGCAATAACCGGAACAAATATAAATATTGCCATAACAAAGGACATGACTCGCGCCATTTCCCGCCCAGTGAACCGGTCGCGGACAATGGCAATGCTTGAAATTCTCGGTGCAGCTGCCCCAAATCCTTGCAAAAACCGGCCGATAAGCATGGCTGAAAAGCTTGTCGCAGAGAAGCTCAAGATGCTGCCACCGACAAAGATCAAGAGGCCGATGTAGACACTGGACTTTCGGCCATAACTATCGGCCAGAGGCCCGTAGAGTAACTGTCCCAGTGTGAGTCCTAAGAGCAAAGTTCCGATAATGTACTGAGCCTGATTGTCATCTTTAATTGACAGCTCATGGCCTACAACCGATAGAATCGGTAAGACGGCGTCGAGTGAAAGCGCCGTAATCGAAACCATCATCGCCATCAAGGTTATAAATTCACGAAATGACATAGGAAAGCCGGGGTCTGCAGAGCCATCAACCATTTTCGTTTTACTCAGGATTATCAAAAGCTAAAGTGTGGGCGGGTGAATAGTCATGACAGCGATAAATTGGAACTCGAGGACACCACACTAGATGGGGATGATCGCTCTATAAAACAAGGCAAGCTAACAATTGATCATAAAAGTGTTCTGGAACTGTTTATTGGTTGAAGCTTTGTCGCTATGGTTTGAGTTACCGCCACTCAGTGGGCGCCTGTACTCAGCTGGGCTGAAGCTGGCAGACCCTGTTTGGCGATAATTCACACCAGTGCGAGGATATACCTTGCATAGCAGCAAAACAGGTTGTAGATCCATGCCAGGAACAGTATTAGAAGCAAATGACCGGTAAGGTTGGCCAACCCTAAGCAAAATTTCTCCATTTTAGTTCTCCATGGGTATAATTGCTGAATATTCTGGTGGTTGGCATCTGATTGGTCGTCAGGGCCTGTAAGTCTGAATATCATTTGGAGAGGCGGAGCCTGTGCGTAAACAGTACACTAGTGTGGTGCTTCTATTGTCTAACGAGTACCCATCCAGAGATAGATGCTTATGTTCGTCGTTCGCCGGAATGACGTGTGTTGCAGTTTCTGGACGGGCACTCACACCATGAGACCTCAATTGATGGATTGGATTGTTCGAGCACTGTTGTTGGGATTGTTGCTCTCCCAGCTTGGCTGCAGCAAAGCTCCCCAGGATCACCGTCAGACCTTGCTGGTGTTTGGCACCCTGCTTGAGATTCAGGCTTATACAGATCAGCCTGAGTTGTTCGGCAAGGCTGTCAAAGCGCTGGATAAGACTTTTCAAAAGATGCACCGGGAGTGGCATGCCTGGAAGGGAGATGGGGAGTTGGTTCGTTTGAATCGTGCCTTCGCGCAGGGTAAACCCATTCAAGTGTCACCAGAACTTGCCAAGCTGCTGGAGCAAGCTAAGGGATATGCCATAGACAGTGAGCACATGTTCAATCCAGCGATTGGTAAGTTGATTGGCTTGTGGGGCTTCCACAGCGACCTGCCTCCAGCTGGGCCGCCACCGCAACGTGTTGATATTGAAGCACTGTTGGCGAGTAATCCCAATATGGAGGAGGTGAGTTTTCAGGGTAACCTGATCAGTTCCACGAATCCCATGGTGGCTATGGATTTGGGAGCCTTCGCCAAAGGTTACGCCCTGAATCTGGCCATTGATGAGCTGAAACGAATGGGCATAGAGAACGCGATCGTCAATGCCGGCGGTGACCTTTGTGTCTCCGGCCAGCATGGTGAACGTCCCTGGGTGATCGGCATTCGTCATCCTCTGGGTGAGGGTGTAATCGCTTCAGTTGCCGTTTCCCATGGTGAGTGCGTCTTGACCTCTGGCAACTATGAACGTTATCGAGAGTTTGAGGGGGTTCGTTATGCGCATATTATCGATCCCCGCAGCGGTTATCCAGTAGCCCATGTAGCCTCAGCTACCGTGATCAGTCATCAGGGTGGATTGGCCGATGCGGCTGCTACCGCATTGAGTGTAGCTGGGCCCTCGGACTGGGAGCGCATTGCCGCCAAGATGGGGCTGGCGGAAGTGATGATGGTGGATGATCAGGGAAAGGTCTATCTGACACCGCAGATGCAGTCGAGAATTGAGTTTCAGCAGCAGATTGATGAGCTGGTTGTTGGGCAGGGGGGGTGATTGTCTTATTGTTAAATCGGAATTAGACAATGACCTATTTCAGGTGCCGTGTAATGACGCGATTCACTTAGTTAGAGGTGTGTCTGAAAGTATGTAAATCAACAAAAATTATTTGTTTGATGTGTAGAGCTTATATCAAAACTAGTCTGTTTAATGAGGGGTTAGGTACATCATCGCATAATTTTTGATATTTCATCTCTGTAATGGTCTGCATTCCTCTAGTGTCAGATGCTTCACTTATCATTAACTTACTATTTAAGTTATTTTCCTATCGGCCGAGATATAGTTTTGAGAAATTGTTTTTATATTCCAATAGCATATGAGTGAAAGTTATTCATTAAGACGATTTCTTTATGGATCTCGAATAAGCATCCTTCAGGAATTCCGCCGCATAATTGAATATGATTACTAAAAAAGATGTACTCGATACTTATAAGCACTATGCGCCATTCTATGACTTCATATTTGGTGCAATATTGCAACCTGGTAGAAATAAACTCATAGAACTGATTCACCAGCTATCTCCTTCTACAATACTTGAGGTGGGGGTGGGTACAGGCTTAACTCTCCCTCACTATCCCAAAAACTCTAAATTGGTTGGTATTGATTTGTCGTCTGAGATGCTTTCCGTTGCGAAAAAGCGAAAAAATGAAATTCCTGAGCGAGATATTACTCTCCATTTGATGAATGCAGAGGATATGGGATTTTCAGACGGGAGTTTCGATTGTGTGGTTTTGCCATATGTTCTTTCTGTTACGCCTGATCCATTAACCCTCGTCTCAGAACTAAGACGCGTTTGTAAACAAGATGGCGCGATTATAATTCTCAATCACTTTAGTGGAGGTAAATATTGGTGTTATCTAGAACGAATGGTTGGAAGGTTATCGGATAAAATTGGTTTTCATTCTGAGTTTAGTTTTAATGATCATATTCTTATACATGATTGGCATGTTGAAACAGTTCAGCCTGTCAATTTATTAGGCTTGTCTAAACTCGTTCACATAAAGAATACATAGCTTTGATATGCGCAAATTAGTAATAAGCTTAGCATTGGAAATGTTGGTCTGGTATGGTATTGCCTGCGTTTTTTTATTTATTTATATATTTTATTATTCTGGCCAATTCGGCGTCATCCTTCATCACTTAAGATTGCTTTCTTCAATTGTTATTGGTTTTGTGGTCTTGAGATTGATTTTTTGGAAATGGTGCGGAGGTCTGAGGTGGCTCTCTAGTTTTATTGGCGGGTTCATTCTATTAACTCTGATATTGTATTACATGGTTACAATTGCCGGTCTTCAAGCTTGGGGGCGTGTTATATCATGGGATCTAATTTATACATATTCAAGCCAAATAACGCCATTGTTGATTTCGCAACAATTATCTCCGCTTCTATTCTTTCTAATATTATCGTTAATTTATTTATCAATAACTGTAATTATCGCCATTAAACCTGCAAAAAATGACTGGGTGGGCTATATCTCAAAAAAGCTTACAGGTGCTGGCGCTCTATTTATTTCAATAGCATCAATTTGTTTTGCTTTGGTTCTAATGTCGCCACTTTTTTTCATGCCTTTCGATAGTGTAGATGCGGGCGAACCGTTTAGTTTAACGTTTTATCCAAATGCCCAAAGAGCTCAGGTTTTGCAAGCACATAGGGTGGCCGCTAGTGCTGTTTTGAGTCAGCGAGAAAAGCAAGCTATTGAGGAGTATAGAGTAAATGTTAATGCGGTTACTAGAAATGTCGTTGTATTTGTTGCGGATGCGCTTCGCTTGGATCATATGCAAATATATGGTTATCCAAGAAATACCACTCCCTATCTATCAAGCCTTAAAAAAGAGGGTAAGTTAGACTCGGTCAAAACATTAAGATCTACCTGTGCCGAGTCTTCTTGTGGGCTGCTTTCAATGTCGCGTTCAAAATACGTACACCAATTTATAGATAAATCATTTGGTTTGCTCGATGTTTTAAAGCTTCATGGGTATTCTATACGCATGATTCTAGGTGGTGATCATACGAACTTCTACGGTTTGCGCGATGCGTACGGCGCTGTTGATTCGTTTTACGATGGGTCATTTTCAGATGATCTGTATATGAATGATGATAATTTGATTATCAACCAAGTTACGGCTATGAGTAATTGGGATCAGAAGCCAACCTATTTGCAATTTCATCTCATGTCTACTCACCCTTTGGGGACGCGTCATCCTTCATCAAAAAAGTTTCTGCCATCTAGACCTTATTCTCTATTCGTGACTCAAAGCCTTATGGGGCGGCGTGTGAGTGATGAATTTATTAACTACTATGATAATGGCGTTTACCAACTGGATAGCGTAATCGGTAAACTGATTGACTTGCTGAGTGATAAGGGTTACCTGAAAAATGCTGTGGTCATTTTAACTTCTGATCATGGTGAAATGCTTGGAGAGCATGGTCAATTCGGGCATGCTAATGGTGTACATGAGAATGTACTAGGACTGCCATTTATACTCATGCGCTTTGGTTATCATACAGAGAATACTCTGAAGAATATCAATGTATCGTCGCAAGTAGATGTTGCCCCAACAATTCTAACCGAGCTGGATATGCCGCTACCTACGACCTGGAGTGGCAGTCCACTGCAATTTCCAATAAAGCGTGATTATGTCTATTATCAGCAACCGCCATTTGTGGGCTTATATGACGCCTCGGATAGTGGCAATATCTACAAATATTGGCGTAATACGAAATCGCAAGAGGAGTACTGTTATAACGTTTCTACTGATCCCCAGGAAAAAAACAATATAATCGATAGTGTCAGTGACGAAATAAGGGCGATTTGGAATCTGAAACTGTTACAAACTGCCCCAGCCAAGCCAGCTATTCAATAGATATGTACTGTGATCCTAATAAATCAGTAGACCGCTCCATTCTGCTGTCCATTGGCTGCTTTTTTCGGATCATCTCCAGGTGCAACCATCGTATTTATTTTCTTCCATTCTCAAGCGAGAGACGGAATTAAATAGGGCAGTGTTCAACAATCTCAACAATGGTTGAGGTGAGTTTGTTCAGGTCTTCCTCTTCGATGATGTAAGGGGGCATCAGGTAGACCAGTTTGCCAAACGGACGAACCCAGACACCCGCATCGACGAAACATTGTTGAATGTGTTTCATGTCCACGGGTTTTTTCATCTCCACAACACCGATTGCACCGAGCACCCGAACCTCTTCAACCTGTGGAAGTTCCCGGCATGGGGCGAGTCCCAGTTCGAGTTGTTGCTCGATGTTCTTGATCCGCTCCTGCCAGGACGAGTTTAACAGCAAATCGATACTGGTGAGGGCCGCACGACAGGCCAGTG
Organism: Candidatus Thiodiazotropha sp.; assembly: GCA_037382205.1. Classification (GTDB taxonomy): domain Bacteria; phylum Pseudomonadota; class Gammaproteobacteria; order Chromatiales; family Chromatiaceae; genus Thiodiazotropha. Next base: position 25,367 of record JARRQD010000045.1, on the reverse strand, counting down.
GATTGGCCATGAATGTCGGGCCATGCATAAAAAGCCCTGGATCTCCTTGGCTGATGGTCTGACTGATCTCTTCGGTAGTGAGGGTGGCGGCCAGGCTCATATAGCCACCGGTCAGGGATTTTCCGACACACATGATGTCCGCTGAAACGTCAGCATGTTCACACGCAAAGAGCTTGCCTGTGCGACCAAAGCCAGTGGCAATCTCATCGAGGATCAACAGCACGCCATAGTGATCACATAAGCGACGCACCTCTTTGAGGTACTCCACCGAGTAGAAGCGCATGCCGCCAACGCCCTGTACAATCGGTTCAAGCACCAGAGCGGCGATCTCATGATGGTACTGTTCCAGCTTCTCGGTAAGGTCTTTGGCCCCATTCCCTTTGCAGGGATGTCCGAAATAGCAGGTTGGGGCTTTGGCAAAGTGCTGTTTGGGGACGATTTCCGAGAACAAGTTATGCATCCCGGTAACCGGGTCACAGAGTGACATGGCGCCGAAAGTATCGCCGTGATAGCCCTTGCGGATGGTCAGGAAACGTTGTTTCTCAGCCTGCCCCTTGTCATGCCAGTATTGAACAGCCATTTTCATGGCAACCTCGACTGACACAGAACCCGAATCGGAGAAAAACACAGTTTGCAGGGGGCGCGGTGTGATTTCGACGAGTTTTTTAGCCAGTTCCGCTGCGGGCTGGTGGGTGAGTCCGCCAAACATCACATGGGCCAACTGTGCCGCCTGCTCGGCGATTGCCTGATTCATCTGGGGGTGGTTGTAGCCGTGGATTGCACACCACCAGGAGGACATGCCATCGATCAACTCTCTGCCATCAGCCAGAGTCAGGCGTACTCCGTCTGCGGATACCACAGGATAGACAGGCAGATCGGCGCCAATAGCACTGTATGGGTGCCAAACATGAGCCTTGTCGAAGGCTATCCACGAGTCGCTTTGAGTCATTGATCAATCTGTCAATTATTTCGGGATGCAGAGATTAACAGATATTATGCCGTCGGGATAATCACCCGATTGTGACTGGTAGTAGGATTGTCGAATTAAAATCCTTATGTTATAGAAGCGTAAGTTGAGGCAAATGAGCCGTTTTATTTCGTCGCCCGATATGTTTACTATGGGATTATCCAGGGCCTGTTAGGAGAGATTCAATGTTATTTTGTTTACAGGGTCCTTCACTAAAACCGCATATCTCTAGGGGATAAGGCGTTCTGCCATCGGCTTAGGGCCAACCGGCCCTGAGATAAGAACTCACGGCTGTTCGTCTGCGTTCAATAACAGAGGAGTAGATGATGGATAAACCTGTAGTAGCTGCCAAACAACCGATCGATGTGGATCTTGTTGCCGGTAAAGAGTATTGGTGGTGCGCCTGTGGTCGATCAGACAGTCAGCCATTTTGTGATGGCTCACATCGCGGAACCGGCATTGAGCCGCTCGGTTTCAAGGCGGAAAAGAGTGGTGAAGCCTGGCTATGCCGCTGCAAACAGACCAAGACGCCACCCTATTGCGACGGCAGTCATAAACAGGTGGAGGATTAACCCTTCGCTATTGATGTGCAGAGGAGAATGGAGCGTCTCGCTAAGCCCCATTCTTTTTGTTCAGAGCACCTTTTGGGGGGCGATTCACAAGTCCCTCCGGGATTTCATGTTCAATTCGATTACGGCCATTTGATTTAGCGATATAGAGGGCTTGGTCTGCGCAAGCTAATAGGTGGCTGCCCAACTCTTTGTGGTGGCTCTTACCCAACATTGGTAGCGTTTCACTGACTCCGATCGAGACACTTAGCTGTAGACCTTCTCCCTGATCCAGAAACACCGGATGTGAATTGACCTCGACGCGGATGCGCTCAGCCAGCAAGAGTGCCTCGGACAGGTTGGTCTGCGGTAGCAATATGGCAAACTCCTCGCCGCCATAACGAGTGGCAACGTCACTGGCGCGTAGTTGAGAGCGGATTCGTTTCGCCAGTTCTCGCAATACCTGGTCTCCTGCCGGATGACCGTAGTTGTCATTGATTCGTTTGAAATAGTCGGCATCAATAAACAGACAGCTGAGAGGCTGGCGATAGCGGCTGGCCCTGGAGAGCTCCTCTTCCAGTCGTCGATCCAGGTAGCGTCGGTTATGCAGTTCGGTGAGTGGATCGGTGAGCCCGCTGATCAACAGGCGCTCCCTGTTGGTGACATTTTCCAGGCAGACGCCGCAAATGGTGGCGAGGCGGGCCAGAAAATCGGTAGCGTGCTGTCGGGTAAAGCGGCTGGCATCCTGGCTGCCAAGATTAATACTGCCCACTAACTGGTTACTGCAGATCAGAGGCAGGATGGCGATACTTTTCAGGTTCGCCGGTTGATCGAACAGATTGTTGTATTCCGGGGTAAGAAAGGGGCCCAGCCAGGGACTCTTCAGGCGCAGGAAACGTTGATTGATGATGGCTAAATCATCGATAAAGCGAACATAGGGGAAGGCATCCACAGGAATCCCGTTGTTAGTCAGCAGATGGCGTATCTCATGGTCGGGATCGATCATCAGGAGTTGAATGCTGTCGACCTCGAAGGAGGCCCGCAGGCCTTCGCTCATCCCGCTCAACAACTCGGCCAGGGATTCGGCGCTCAACAGCTCAAGCTCCCGGGCATAGAACCGCCCCAGAGTCTCCTGGTTCTCCACAGCCTTACGTGTCAGCTCTTTTAAGCGGAGACGTAAGATTCGATTTTCTTCTTGAAGATCCATTTATGTCGTGCTGCCGCCACTTAGGTGGGTTTATCGGCCAGCATCAGGCAATCTTTAAGCCGGTTACTGCTGATCAGTTGTCGCTACCAACCCGCCACAGTTGATAGTCGGGCTGATTGATATAGCCACGACTGGTGATGTAACTGATTACATTGCGCAATCGGTAGAACCGCACGACGGAATCGACCCGAATGATCTCTTTTCCCTGTTCGTCGAAGAACAGCAGGGATGGGGTATAGAAAAGCCCAAGCTGCCGGGCCCATTGTCTGGCATTGGTTTTTTGCCCGTCGGGTGTGATCACCGGAGTTTCACTGCTGATGTCCAGTTGAACATTATCGAATGATCTGATCCTGGAAATCGGCTGCGCTCGAGATTGTGTGGCGGAGGGATAAAGAACTCCTCTTCGTTGAGGTCGCCCGGCTCGAACGCTGTACTGGCTTCACCCCTGGCGAGATAGTCGGGAAAGCTCTCATTCTGATAGTGCTGGTCGGCAACATACTCCAGGGCAGCGCGAAACTGGTAGGGTGGATAGTAGCCCCTTAGACGTAGAACCTCAGCCCCTTGTAGATTGAAAAAGATCAGTGAGGGGGTGAAATTGGTCTTCTCCCGCAGTGCAAAATCACGCTGGGTGAGGGTCTCTTCGCTCAGGGTGGTCAGCTCTTCGCTGCTCCAGATGTCGATCGGAATGATATCGAAATGGCGGCGGGTATAGGTGGTGATGTCAGTGAGACCGAAATTGACCTCCAGCAGCATCTTGCAGTAGGCGCAGCGTTTTTGACCAAAATAGAGCACGATACCCTGTTTACCGTTCTGCTTAGCCTCCTGCAGATCAGCGGGCAGATCGAGAAAACTCTTCTTGAACCAATCCGGATACTGCAACAGCTCTTCCAGGGGGAAATCATCAAACGCATAGACATCCTCTTCGGATTCGATGGCAGAGATTGGTTGATATGGGGGCAATAGCAGCAATACCCACAGGATCAACACTCGAATTCTGCATTGCTTTGTCATAAATCTTGGCTCATGTTGGAGCCCGGAGCGTTTTTGATCCGTCTATACTTAAATACCAGCGGAATGGCTCATGGTTGAGTATATTATGACGGCTGTTTTCTATGAGCATCCCCAGGGTTTACTGATTGAGCTGCGGCGTCTCGATCGGCTGGCTGGTTGCTCTGTGATTATTTTCCCTCTAGTCTAGCTGAGTGAAGACAAAATCTGAACAGCTAATGGAATTTGCTGCCTGAATTGTCTATCGTTTCGTCAGCGCTGGGCCGTTGTCTGGTAGGCGTAATCTACCTGAAGCCATGGGTTCAGGTATCGTACAATTGAGCTATGGGTAACCTTCATGCGTCCTGTGTGGGTGTGGAGGGTTGGTATGGAGAGCATCAAATATGAAAAAAACAGTAATTTTTGTCGCCACTTTGTCATTGGTTTTATCCATGTCAGCCACAGCGGAGGGGGATCCGGCAGCCTACTGCAAGCAAGCTGCAAAACTCTATCAGGAGGATGATATTGCCGGGGCGGTTGAGGAGGCCAAATGGTGTCTGGAGTCTCTGGAACAGATCCAGCAGTCGCAAAAGGGGGATCGATTTGCCAAGCAGGTGGCTGGCTGGCAGCGGGGTGAGGTTGCAAAACACAAAGCCATGGGGATGTCGATGATCGAGACCGAATACAGCAAAGGCGACAAGACCATCCAAGTGAGCTACAACAGCGGTGCCGGTGGCATGGGTGCGATGTTCAGCCAGATGGGACTGATGGGTGGAGGTAAGAAGATCCGCTTGGGACGCTACACTGGCCTGGTGATGGAAGAGGGTAGTAACAATGAGATCATAATTGGGCTGAAGATGACCCAGGGTATGGTCAATCTCTCCTCCGATAGCGCCTCCCTGGATGAGTTACAGGCGTTTGCCAAGGCTTTTCCAATCAAGGATATCGATCAGTGAATGAAACGTTTGAGGGTTCCCTGATAGTCGGGAACCCCTAAGTCTTCAGTCTGGGCCAATTGAATTAGTGTTAACAGGCCCGAATCAACCGAGATGTTCTCGCCACCCAATTGAGTCGTCACCAAATACCAGAAAGTGTGGATTCAGCAGTGAATCCTTGGTGTTGTAGCTGAGAGGTTCCCCCTCCAGCGTGGTGACCTGGCCGCCCGCTGCTTCGACCACGGCTTGTGCCGCTCCGGTATCCCACTCGGACGTTGGGCCTAAGCGGGGGTAGACGTCAGCTTTGCCCTCTGCGACCAGGCAGAGTTTCAGTGAACTGCCCATACTCACCAGCTCATGCTCCCCCAGATTGTCGAGAAAGCGCTGCAGTGAATCCCCGGCGTGAGAACGGCTGCCGGCTACCCGTGTTGGCTTCTGGCAGCTGGCCGTTACACGGATCTTCTCTGGTGGTTGGTTGCCGATTTGCTTGCTGGCGTTCTGTCCCGGAATGCCGTAGTAGAGAGTCTTGATAACCGGTGCGTAGACCGCGCCAAAACAGGGTGTGTGATCTTCGATCAGGGCAATATTGACCGTGAACTCGCCGTTTCTTTTGATAAACTCACGGGTGCCATCGAGCGGGTCGATCAGCCAGTAACGCTGCCAGCTGCTTCTTGTGCTGAAAGGGATTTTTGCGGACTCCTCAGAGAGAACCGGTATTTCCGGTGTCAGTCGTTCGAGGGTCGATACAATCAGCTGGTGTGCTGCAAGATCGGCAGCGGTGAGCGGCGAGTTGTCCTGTTTGGTCTCGATTTCGAATTCGCTATCGTAGATTTCCAGGATCGCCTCACCGGCTTCTCGGATGAGATTCAGCAGTTGATCGATCGGTATGGGGAGTGTCATGTCAATAGGTTCCTTGCCAAGCAGAGCGCTGCAATAGAGCGCGCTTCCGTAAAATCAGGCTGTGCGATTAGATTATCCCAATCAGAGAGTTTCCATGGGACCACCTCGATGGGTTCAGGCTCATCTCCGACCAGTCGATTAGGATAGAGATCCCGGGCGAGGATAGCATAGGTATGGTGTTGAATGTAGGCCGGTGCGATGGTAAATGTTTTAAGTAATTCAAGTTTTCGCGCTGCGTATCCAACCTCCTCCTGCATCTCCCGATTGGCGGCTTGCAGGGGATCCTCTCCAGCTTCCATACGTCCCTTGGGGAGCCCTAGCTGGTAGTCCTGGCTGCCTGCAGAATACTCCCGGATCAGCAGCACAGTCTGATCATCCAGCATGGGTATGACCAGAACCGAGCCCCTGATGCCGCCAAGCAAGCGTTCATAGACCCGTTTTTGCCCATTGCTGAACTCCAGTCCCAGTTGCTCAACCCGAAACAGGCGGGTCTCTGCAATCAATTGTTGTGAAACTATTTTGGGTTTTGTCACGGTATTTCGTTTCGTTGTCAGAGGTTGATCCTATGCAGTCATCCCTGATCCGGATCTGCTGCTTTGATTGAACCATAAAGGGTTGTATCGATGGCTTCAATCGGAATTTGGCTGAGCAACTCTTCAGAAGAGCCCGTTTGTCGGGCCATCTGAATCTTTACTTGTCAGCTTTTAGGGCGGCCCTGAAAGGTTTTTCGGATTTTAGTTATCCGTGCGCTGGAGGAATTGGCATGAGAGAATGATTGCAAAAGAGAGCTATGGTGGATTCTATGATTCCTTGGAACGACATCGACTGTGTCTTGTTAGATATGGACGGCACCCTGCTGGATCTCCATTTCGATAACCATTTCTGGTTGGAGTATGTGCCAGCCCGCTATGCGGAGGCCAAAGGGATACCCCTGGCTGAGGCGACAGAAGCCCTACTCGGGCGATACAAAAGTGTCGAAGGGACACTGGACTGGTATTGTGTCGACCACTGGAGCCGGGAGCTGGAGCTGGATATCGTACTGCTCAAGGAGGAGGTGGATCACCTGATTGCAGTACACCCCCATGTGGTTGATTTTCTTGATCAGCTGATGTGTGCCGGTAAGCAGCGGGTATTGGTGACCAATGCTCACCAGAAGACCCTGGCTTTGAAGATGGAGAAGACCCGGCTGGCCGGTTTTTTCAATCAAGTCATCTCATCCCATCAACTGGGGCTGCCGAAGGAGCATCCGGAGTTTTGGAACCATCTGCAGAATCTTCACCCTTTCGATCCTCAACGCACCCTGTTTGTCGACGATAGCCTAGCGGTGCTCAAGTCTGCCCAGGCGTATGGCATGAAATGGATACTGGCGATACTCAAACCGGATTCGAAACAGCCGGTGAGAGAAGCGAGTGAATTCCTCTCGATCGAGGATTTCTCTGAGATTACTGAGGGATTACGTTGTCAGATCTAGTCTCAAGCTTCATCTTTTCCAGTTGTTATCTGTGCGGCTTCCCAGGCGATCAGTGCCAGTTTTCTCGAATCTCCCCAATGGTAGATACCGCTCTCCCCATCTGACCTGATCACTCGATGGCAAGGGATTAAATAGGCGATGCGATTTTCAGCAAGCGCTGTGCCCGCCGCTCGATGAGCCTTGGGAGAGCCGGCCAGTTGGGCCAGGGTGGTGTAGGAGACAAGCTGTGAGGTGCCGATGTTGAGCAGTGCCTCCCACACCTTGAGCTGGTAGTTACTGCCTCTCAACAGCAGATGGAATCGCTCTGAGTTGGGCGGCTGACTGAAGATGCGACTGATCAGATCGCCAGCTTGATGGTCGTTGCGCAGTAATTCGGCCTTTGGCCAGGTCTGCTGCAGGCTGTCATGCAACTCAGGGTGATCCAGATCGAGAAAGCTCAAGGCGACGATACCCCGCTTGGTCCAGGCAATCTTTGCAATCCCAAAAGGGGAGCTGGCCACGCCGTAGCGGAGACTCAAGCCCTGCCCCTGCTGCTTGATTTCACCAGGACTCATGGCCTCGCAGGTGACCATCAGGTCGTGCAACCTGCCAGGGCCAGATAGGCCGCTCTGCAGGCTGGCGCTGAGCAGGTCTTTCGATTTTAGCAGGGCGTTTTTCGCATACTCTTTGGTCAGATATTGTAGAAACCGCTTCGGTGATATTCCTGCCCACTCACTGAATACTCTCTGTAGATGATATTCACTCAAATTGACGGCTGCGGCGATCTCCGCCAGGCTGGGTTGATGACGGAGGTTGGACCGGAGGTAGTCGATCGCCTGGGCGATCAGAAGGTAGTGGTCATGTGGTGGCTGACGATTGCTCATAGGGATGCTGTAGCGTCGATTCTGTTTTATCAGTCTGCCGATCAAACCGCTCAAACGCCACCCGTTTCTTGCTCTGTTTTTAGGATACTGCACTTAGAAGGAGAGAATACCTTTTATCCAGTCAAGCAGATCGTAGATTCGTCCGACGAAGGTATCCTTTGGTCGGTAGCCTTGATCCGGGCCATTCCCTGTCGATGCCTCGATGGCATTCAACATTTGGTTGAGTCGTCGCTGATGGATGCCGGTGGCGCTCTGTATCGGGTCATGGATAATGCCGGAAAAGGCGGCGACCACGGCAATCACACTCATGATGGTCAGCAGGCTGACGGCCACCATGCCGAGGCTGGGGCTAACGGGGAACAGGCTGTAATAAAGCTCTCCCAGGCGCTCACCCAACAAGAAATCCCCAATGGCCTGCTGTTTTGCGAGCTGTTTGGCAAGCAGTGAACCGGCTGAGATGGAGCCAGGAGTGAACTGACTGAAAAGAATCAATCCCAGGATGGCGGCAATGCTGCCTGCGGTGATATCGGCTGCGACATTTCGGGTCTGGATGTAGAGTTGGGCTGGCTGTCGCGCCAGACTGGCGATCACTCTGTGGGTAGCCGAATCGCAGTTGTCGGGTCTTTCTGGCAGATCAAGCAGTGTGTTTTGAAGTTGTGAAGCCAGGTGTTGCTGAACTTTGGTTGGTAAGCCCAGGTGCCAGTGTCGCAGCCCGCTTGCCGCCCGGTGCAGTCCAAGCCACTCGGCGATCAGGGAGCCGAGGTGCAGCAGAAAGTTGGGGAAACCCAGAAGGAAGTTCAGGGGAGCAATCGCCAGATCCCACCCCCAGGCCTTACGGTTCAGTTGCCAGGCCCCAGGCCAGGCATAGTGATCGGTAACAAACTGGGGGATCCGTTGCCGACAGGCCTGGATATGAGAGGCAATTGCTGTCGCAGAATCGGCTGGATCAACGTCTGTCGGATGCATGTTAAGCATGGTCGGCTTGCTGTTGTCAGACCCTGGATTGGGTTTTTTTCGCTACGGCTTTCTCGTTCAGCAGTTGCTCAAGCAGGTTTTCCATCCTGATCAGCCGCTGCTCCATCGCTACAGTGCGGTTGTCGATTTGGTGTACCTCGCCCGCCTCACCTTCGCCGCTTTCACGGGCAAACGCCTCATGCTCCCGCTGCAGAGTCTCCAGCACGATACCGATCATCATATTGAGGAAGACAAACGCCACAATAAAGATGAACGAGAGATAGAAGAGCCAGCTGAGTGGAAAGAGCTCCATGGTCTCGTACATCACATCGGTCCAGTCCTCGAAGGTGGCAATGCGGAACAACGTCAGCATGGCGACGGTGATGTTGCCCCACAGTTCTGCATTGATCTGGTGAAAGAACATACTGCCGATGGCGGCATAGATGTAGAAGATGATGAACATCAGCAGTGAGACATAGCCCATACGGGGAATCGCGGTGACAAAAGCATTCAGCAGCACCCGGAGTTCAGGGATGATGGAGACCAGTCTGAGTACCCGGAAGACCCGCAACAGTCGCCCCAGTAGGGCCGCTTCGCTGTCATCCACCGGGATCAGACTTGCAGTGACGATGAGAAAGTCGAATACATTCCAGGCCTTGCTGAAGAAGCGCTTGAGGCTGTGCTCGGCGATCATGCGGATAAGGATCTCGGCGAGAAAAAAGATGGTAATGCCAATATCGAGCAGACGCAGCAGCTGGGCGATCGAATCGGGAATCGGGTAGGTTTTGGCGCCGATCATCAGTGCCGAGATCACAATGACCAGGATAACGAAGGTCTCGAAGATCTTGTTTTCCCGAAGTTGAATGAACTGCTGTTGCAGTTGTGCGGCGGTCAGGGGCATGGCTGGGTGGATCCGGTATTCTGGCTGATAATCAAAAAGGCTGCTGATTATATCGGATCTGCGTCCGCCAGGCCTTGGCAAATAACAGATGCTGCGGCGCTTAGCGGCTAATTGCCCCAGGTTTTAAAGCGTTTTTTGCAATAGGCGAGCAACTCAGCGTAGTTGCGGAAATAGAGTTCGAAGCCATCCTCAGCCGGTGCATCGAACTCACACCAGTCGTTATCGTAGTCCCGACAGATCTGCGGCCGCTCTTCATAGATGCCACAGCCCCCATCGGGCTGCAGGTGTTCGCAGCTGCCGCCAATCAGCAGAAACCAGCCGTCCTCATCCTTGTAGATCTCCACCCCGGCATGTGAGACCTGCCAGAGTAGATGTTCGAAATCGCTTTTTGCGCGGGGAGCAGCCCCGAGGGCCTCAGTGGTGTAGGTACAGCACTTGGAATTGGTGCAACGATGACACTTGTTCTGCATGGTTATTCACTGTTTGTTTGAGGCGGTTTGGGGCCGCGCCGCCGCCGCCGGCGTTTGCCTTCTCCCTTGGGTTTTTGTCCTTTATGGTGATGTCCTTTCCCATGGCTTTTTTGACCCTCTTTGGGTCGGTGTTTCTGGCGTGCCCCTTTCTCTGGATAGATCCGGCTGTCAGGATCCACTTCGGCCAGCAGCTCGGTGGCGACTGTCTGGGTTGGTATCGAATGGCCTACATAGGTTTCGATGTCAGGTAGGGAGAAGGCATAGGTCTCACAGGCGAAGCTGATCGCCTCGCCACTGGCGCCGGCGCGGGCCGTTCGACCGATGCGGTGTACATAGTCTTCCGCGTCCTCGGGTAGATCAAAATTGACCACATGGGTGACATCGGGGATATGCAGGCCTCGAGCGGCCACATCGGTTGCCACCAGGGCGGGCAGTTCGCCTTGCTGAAATTTCTTCAGCAGACTGAGGCGCTTTTTTTGTGGTACGTCACCGGAGAGCACCGCTGTATCGATACCATTCCCCTGCAGGAATCCCCAAACCTTGTCAGCCACCCGTTTGGTGTTGACGAAGACGATGGTGCGGGCCTCATCAAGCTGTTTGAGCAGGCCAATCAGCAGCGGGATCTTCTCCTCATTGGCGGTCATATAGCAGCTCTCGGTGATCTTTTCAGCCGTTACCTGCTCTGGTTCCACCTCGACGCTGTGGGGGTTGTTCATGTGCTCGTAAGCCAGTTCACGCACCCGGTAGGAGAGGGTTGCGGAAAACAGCATGCCCAAGCGGTCCTGTGGCGATGGGCAGCGGCGCAGCATATAGCGGATATCCTTGATGAAGCCAAGATCGAACATCCGGTCGGCTTCATCCAGCACGATCACCTGGATCGCTTTCAGGTCGTAGATCCGCTGTTTTAAGTAGTCGATCAGTCGCCCGGGGGTGCCGATCAGGATATCCACACCCTGCTCGATCTGCTTGCGCTGCTTTTCATAGCCGGTACCGCCGTATACCGCAGCGGTTGTTAGCTCAGTGTGCTGGGTCAACGCCTGGGCGTCGTTATAGATCTGCACCGCCAATTCCCTGGTAGGGGCAAGAATCAGGGTGCGGGGTTGATTGACCTGGCGCTGCTCGGATGGCGGGTTGCGTAACAGGTGGTCGATGGCGGCGATCAGAAAGGCGGCCGTTTTACCTGTGCCGGTCTGGGCCTGTCCAGCCAGATCTTTTCCGGTGAGTGCAATCGGCAGGGTTTCTGCCTGAATCGGGGTGCAGTATTCGAAGCCGGCCTCTTCGATTCCCAGCAATACCTGGGGGTCGAGATCGAAGTCGGCAAAACGGGTTTCAGTCAGATGTTTATTACTCATGGGGCGGAAGCATACAGGATAATAGGTATAACTAGTATCCTGGGCTGGGTTGTAAAGCTGCACTCGGATTAAAATTTGCCCATCGGCGGAGACAATCCCGTACAATCCTCTGCCATGAATATCCATCTAGTCGCTGTTGGAAACCGTATGCCTGGCTGGGTGGTCGAAGGCTACCAGAGCTACGCCCGGCGGCTGAATGGGGACTGTCATCTCCATCTGCTGGAGATTGCACCTGGGCAGCGGGGTAAAAAGGCCGATATCAAGCGCATCGTCAAAGATGAGGGTGAACGAATGCTGAAAGCGATCCCCAAAGGGTGCCACGTGGTGGCCTTGGATGTGCAGGGGCGGGCCTGGAGCACCGAGCAACTGTCGAACAAGCTACAATCCTGGATGATCGATGGGCGGGATCTGGCGCTGCTTGTTGGTGGGCCGGAAGGGCTCTCTGCAGAGTGTCTGAGTCAGTCGGAGGGGCGCTGGTCCCTGTCGCCGTTGACCCTGCCTCACCCACTGGTCAGGGTGGTGGTGGCTGAGCAGCTCTATCGGGCCTGGAGCCTGATGCATAACCATCCCTATCATCGTGCCGGGTAGGTTGATGTCTGAAGCGGTCTGTCTCTATCTGGCATCGAGATCCCCTCGCCGCCGCGAGCTGCTACAACAGATTGGGGTGAGCTTCGAGTTGCTCGATATCGAGATCGATGAGAGGCCGCGCCCAGAGGAGCGGCCGCTGGACTATGTGCGACGGGTGGCTGAAGCTAAGGCGGTGGCCGGTTCTCAGCTGATCGCAGCAGCGCCCCGTCCTGTGTTGGCCGCTGATACCAGCGTCGTGGTCAACGAGCGGATTCTGGGCAAGCCTGAGAATCGGGAGCACGCGCTGTGGATGCTTGAGCAGCTTTCGGGCGCCACTCATGAGGTGCTCAGCGCAGTGACTCTGTGCCAATCGACTGCAGAGACCAGGGTCTCTGTAAGTCGAGTGACCTTCCGCAAGCTGAGCCAAGATGAGATGCTTAGCTACTGGCGTACGGGAGAACCGAGAGATAAGGCGGGAAGCTATGCAATTCAAGGGCTTGGCGCGCAGTTTGTCGCCAGGTTGGAAGGCAGTTATTCCGCGGTGATGGGATTGCCGTTGTTTGAAACCGCACAATTACTACAACAGAGCGGGATCGAAACTGGCTCTGTGCAGACTAATTTAGCAGGCCCAGGTAGTATTTAGGCCAGAGCGGTACTCTGATCAATGAAAAGGCTTTTCTTGACTGGTCAGGGGGGGCGAAATTGAGAAGAAATTGCTAGTTAAAAATGCCCGATGGTCCGATCAAACAGATTCTGAGAGCACAGGTTTGTTTACAGGGATTAGCAATAACGAAAATAACCAAGTTGTGGATATGAGTGAAGAAATTCTGATAAATGTAACTCCTCCAGAAACCCGTGTGGCGGTCATCGAAAACGGTGCTGTGCAGGAGATCATCATCGAGCGCTCCGGTAAGCGAGGGTTGGTTGGCAACATCTACAAAGGGAAGGTCTGTCGGGTGCTGCCTGGTATGCAGGCGGCGTTCGTCGATGTAGGGCTTGAGCGTGCCGCTTTCCTGCATGTTTCTGATATTGGCGACTCAACTGACAAGCCGAAGACTGAAAATATCCAGGAGCTGCTGCGGGAAGGGGAGCTGGTGATCGTTCAGGTGCTGAAAGATCCTATTGGCACCAAAGGTGCCAGGTTAACCACCAATATCTCCATTCCATCCAGACACTTGGTGTTTATGCCCTCACTGGGGAATATGGGAATCTCCCAACGAATCGAAGCTGAAGATGAGCGTCAGCGACTCCGCGAACTGCTCAATCAAGTGGCAGAAACTGGTGAGATATCAGGTGGTTATATTGCAAGGACCGCTGCTGAAGGGGTGGATGAGTCATCACTGAAATCGGATATGCGGTTTCTTGCCCGCCTGTGGAGTTCGATTCAGGAGAGAAGTAAGTTGGCCAAAGGGGTTGAGCTGATCCATGAAGATCTCTCCTTGCCACTGAGGTCACTGCGGGATCTGGTCGGGCCGGATGTGGAGAAGGTGCGCATCGACTCCAAGGAGACCCATCAGAAATCGATCAGTTTTGCACAAAAGTTCATTCCGGATATCAAACACCGGATTGAGTACTATCCAGGGGAGCGTCCTCTGTTCGATCTGTATGGCGTCGAAGATGAGATTCAGAAGGCGTTGGAGCGCAAAGTTCAGCTCAAGTCCGGTGGCCATTTGGTGATCGATCAGACTGAGGCGATGACCACCATCGATGTCAATACCGGTGCTTTTGTCGGACACAGGAACTTGGAAGAGACCATCTTCAAGACCAACCTGGAGGCTGCTCAGGCGATCTGCAGGCAACTGAGAATCCGCAATCTTGGTGGCATCATCATCATCGATTTTATCGACATGCTCGACCCGGAACATCGGCGTCAGGTTCTGCGGGCGCTGGAGAAGTGTCTGGCCCATGATCACGCCAGAACTCATATTACTGAGGTCTCCTCGCTTGGCCTGGTGGAGATGACCCGCAAGCGTATCCGAGAGTCTCTGGAGCATGTTCTGTGTGAACCCTGCAGCTGCTGTGGTGGTCGAGGCTCACTGAAGACCGCAGAAACTACTTGCTATGAGATCTTTCGCGAAATTCTCAGAGAATCCCGACAGTTTGATGTGGAATCCCTGATGGTACTCGCCTCCCAGGAGGTGATTGATCGTCTGCTTGATGAAGAGTCCACCCATTTGGCGGAACTGGAGCAGTTTGTTGGTCATCCGATCAAACTGCAGGCTGAGCAACTCTACAGTCAGGAACACTATGATGTAGTGTTGGTCTGACCCGCCCTGACTCCCTTGCCATGCGAGCCGCTGCAAAATATGTTCATACTAAGTTCTGGCAGGTGATGGCCTGGCTGACGATTTTGCTGGCGGTCGGCCTGAGCCTGGCGCGATTTCTCTTGCCGAGCATCGACTTGGAGCCCTATCGGCAGGAGATAGAGCAGGTACTTAAAAACAAGGTCGAAATACCGTTGAACATAGGCGCCATGCAGGCGCAGCTGAAAGGCTCACATCTGGTTCTCAAGTTTACCGATGTCAGTGCACTGGACAAGCAGACTGGAGAGCCTCTGCTGTATGCCCCCGAAGCGTTTGTCAGAGTTCAGTTGCTGCAGAGCCTGCTGGCCGGTCAGCTACAGCTGGGTGGTGGCAAAGTGGTGGGGACCAAACTGAAAATGGAGCGCTTCGCCGATGGCTCCTTCTCACTGCAGGGAATGGTGAGAAGCGGGGGCTCCGATAGCACTGCGGTAATGGGGATCTTACTGGAACAGAACCGGCTACACATGGTTGATACGGAGATTCTCATCAAGAGCGCGCTGCAGGGGCGCCCTCCGTTGCGGTTGAGTGGGCTGGAAGTGGATCTCCTCAACAATGGTCGCCACCATCAACTCTCACTAACAGGCCGGATCGGCTCTCAGGGTGAGGAGAAAATCGAGCTGATCGCCGATCTGCGGCAGAACTCTTCAGACTTTCTGGATATGAGTGGGAAGTTCTATCTGAAATGTGAGGATCTGCAGTTGGGCGGTCGTCTGGGGGAGTGGTTGCCCGGCGGATATCAGGTGGATGAAGGGCGGGTCAATCTGCAGCTATGGGGTAATCTGGCCAATGGCCAAGTCATTGCCATCAATGGCAATACAGAGCTCCACGATCTCCATCTACATGGCCTGCAGAATCAACAACCTTTTTCCCTCAAGCGGCTCTCTACCACAATTGACTGGTCGACCATCGAGGCTGGCTGGAAGTTGGCTTTGCAACGCTTCTCTCTGGATCAGCACGATCTGGAGTGGCCGCATGGCAGCCTGGAAGTCAGTTGGTGGAACTCGATCAATCAAGGAACCGGCTTCGAATTGCGAGCGGATTATCTCTCCCTTGATACCGCCCATGATTTCATGTCGATCATTGAACTGCCATCCAAGGATCTGCAAAAAGCCTTGTTGGGTCTTAATACGAGGGGGAATCTAACAGGCCTCGATTTCTCTCTGCAGCAGCGGCCGGGGGAGGAGATGACTTGGCAGTTACGGGGTGAAGTTGACGGGTTAGTCTCAAACCCCTGGGAGAGTGTGCCTGGCACCAGTGGATTGGCGATGTCCTTTGATGGCAACCAGTCGGGGGGTTGGCTGAAGATCGACAGTGACAACCTCAGTATCGATTATCCCCAACTTTTTCGCCAGACCTTGAAGGCAGATCGGGTGAAAGGCGACTTTCTATGGAATTTTGATCTGCAGCAGGGTTTGCACATGCAGACTGACCATCTGGAGATGAGTAATCCGGATCTGCATACCCTGTCGCGCATCGAGTTACAGGTTCCGCTCAGCGGGAAAGATCTTTTTGCCGATATTCAAACCGATTTCTGGAATGCGGATGGTTCTCGTAAGAGTGACTATCTGCCGGTCACCGTGATGCCTGAAGGGTTGGTGGAATGGCTGGATAAATCGATGGTCAGCGGGCATGTGAAGAGGGGGAGTTTCCTGCTCTACGGCCCGGTCAGTGAGTTTCCCTTCAAGGGCCATGAAGGGCGATT
This sequence comes from Candidatus Thiodiazotropha sp., assembly GCA_037382205.1. Taxonomy (GTDB): domain Bacteria; phylum Pseudomonadota; class Gammaproteobacteria; order Chromatiales; family Chromatiaceae; genus Thiodiazotropha. The sequence goes on along the minus strand of JARRQD010000045.1, from coordinate 9,240 downwards.
CGAAGTCTGGTTCGGAGTTGAGGACCTGTTGCTCGACTATATGCCTGAGTGGCCCGTGCTCTCAGAGGCTGTGGCAGAAGTTCACTTTATCAACAACGGATTAAAAGCCAGGCTTGAAGAAGGGGTGATGCTCAACAGTCAGCTGAGGGATGTCTCGATTGAGATCGAAGCGTTGCGTAATCCGACCCCAGTAAAGATCAGGGGGGAAGCGAGTGGGCCTTTCAATGACATCATGGCCATTCTGGGCGATACCCCTTTGAGGGAGGATTTTCAACCGTTTGTTGAGGCGGTGTCAGTTGCGGGTAAAACCCATACCGTGGTGGATCTGGCCATACCACTGGAAGAGGGGCGAGGGGCGTTGTCGGTCGAAGGCGCAATTGACTTCCAGCGAGCAGCACTGCGGGTGAAAGCGGCGGATGTGGATTTAAAATCGATAACCGGTGAGGTGAAGTTCGACAGCACAGGGGTGAGCGGCAAGCAGCTACAGGCGAAGATTCTCAAAGAACCGGTGGAATTCGATATTTCACCCTACCGGCATCAGGGGCAGGAATGGACCCGGATCAGTGGCACGATTGTCCTGGATCTGGAAAAACTGCAGAAAAAATTCCCTGATTGGTACCTACAATATTTCAATGGCAGAGGCGCCGCTGATCTGGAGATCAGTGTTGCCCACCAGCCAAGCCGGGTGCCGGTGAGAATGAATCTCAGTTCAGACCTGAGTGGGGTGCAAGTCGACTTACCTTCCCCATTGGGTAAGGCGCCTGAAGTGGCCAGTGAGTTTGCTTTGGGGGTGGATTTTCTGGATGACTCAAGTACGGAATTGAGGGTGCGCTACGGTGACCAAACCCATGCCCTGCTGCGTCTCTACGACAATCAACAAAAGCCCTGGGTTGCGGCGATCGGTTTTCAGCAAGGGCCACTCAGTCTTGATGGCATTAAAGGATTTCATCTTAGTGGCGAGCTGGATCGGTTGAATGCGGATCATTGGATCTCCTGGGTTAGCCAACAAGCCAGTAGCGCCAAGACCCCAATGCCCCATATCGAGATGAATCTGCAGGTCGATGAGCTTACTGCACTGGGTATAGCGTGTCCGCAAACCCAATTCACCTACAAAAACTTCGCCAACGGCTATCGGGTGAATCTGACCTCAGATACGGTGCAAGGTAGCATGCAGATACCAAGCGATCTGCAAAGTCAGTCGATTCTGGGACGCTTCGATTTTATTAAATTGGATCTGCATGAGTTGGCTTCGACGATTACCGGTGAGCCGCCACAAACAGACCCAGGCAAAGAACTTGACCCCAGAGAGATACCGGCTGTCAATTTCTCGGTTGAGAAACTCTTCCTCAATGATCGGCCGATCGGCAAGGCCAACCTTATCTGGAGCAAAGAAAACAATGGTATCACCATCAACAATCTAACCCTGCTCGGCGATACCATCGACCTGTCAGGTCAAGGCTATTGGCGTGTCTCTGCGAAAGGTCATAGCACTGGACTGAATCTGCAGATGAAAACACCCAGTCTGGGGGATCTGCAACATCAACTGGGGCTGGCCACCGGCAAAGAAAAGGCGCCTCCCGAAGTTAAAGCTGAGCTCTACTGGCCCAGCTCACCACTGGAGGTCGGGGCGGATAAGTTGTATGGCAGTCTCTGGTTGGATGTGGGCGAAGGTGAGGTTGATAATGTGGATCCTGGGGTAGGTCGCCTGATCGGCCTGTTCAGTCTGAATGCGCTGGGGAAACGGTTGGCCCTCGATTTCTCCGATCTGTTCTCCAAAGGGATGGCGTTTGACTCGATACAGGGTACTTTCGTGTTAAATGATGGGGATGCCTACACCACAGATCTCACCTTGCGCAGTACTGCGGCGATGGTCGATATTCGGGGGCGTACCGGGCTGAGTAGCAGAACCTATGATCAGCAGGTGGTGGTGACACCGAATGTGAGCGCCACACTGCCCCTGGTGGGCGCCTTGGCGATCAACCCCACAGTGGGAGTGGCCTTGGCAGTGACTCAGCAGCTATTCGGCAAGCACTTTGATCGAATTGCCATGCGCACCTATGAGGTAACCGGCAGTTGGGATGATCCCCAATTCAATCAGCTCTCTCTGCAGACTGATGAGGCGGTGCGAGATACACACATGCCGGAAATGCCGGGTGATTAACCCGCTCAGGCCGGGAGATAGGCGCAATGTGTAGTATGGCCTGGCCGTATAAGGACTCGCGATGCTCTTCAAACAGTGGCAGGTAGGACACTAGGGATTCTGTTGGTCGTGGCATAGTGCTATGCTGCTGGCCTGGAGGAGGGTTCGTGCAGGCCAATCTGTTTGTTGGGATCTGATGATATTGTTGAGAATTGATCCGGATCATACAATTGAACAATCCACCATCGACTGGATTTTAGATAGATTTAAGAACACATTATGAGTGGTAAGAAAAATCAAGTTGCTGCCATCCAAATGGCATCGAGTCCCAATGTCAGCGCCAATCTCCTGGAAGCAGAAAGGTTGATTGGTGAAGCCAGTGAGGGGGGAGCGGGGCTGCTGGTGTTGCCTGAGAATTTTGCATTCAAAGGGGAGCATGACCGGGATATGCTGACCCTCTGTGAAGAGCCGGAAGATGGGCCTTTACAGGGTTTTCTCAGTCAGATGGCGAAACGCTACGGCGTTTGGATTGTGGGAGGAACCATCCCCTTGCGCGCCAACCAGGGTGGTAAAGTCCGCGCCGCCTGCCTGGTGCTGGATGATCAAGGGCGACAGGTCGCACGTTATGACAAAATTCATCTGTTCGATGTGCATCTGGTTGAAACCGATGAGCGCTATGTCGAGTCCAGCACCATTGAGCCGGGTAACCAGCTGGTGGTATTGGATTCGCCGTTTGGCAAACTGGGCATTGCGGTTTGCTACGATCTACGTTTTCCCGAGATGTTCCGCAAGCTGCTGGATCAAGGTGCGGAGCTGTTTGCAGTACCTGCCTCGTTCACCGCAATGACAGGGAAGGCGCACTGGGAGACCTTAGTTAGGGCGCGGGCGATCGAAAACCTGGCGTTTGTCATTGCTGCCGCACAGGGGGGCTACCACATCAGTGGTCGTGAGACCCATGGCCACAGTATGATTGTCGACCCTTGGGGCACGGTGCTTAGCCAGGTACCGAGAGGCACCGGCTATGTGAGTGTCGAACTTGACCGGGAGTACCAGAAGGCTATTCGGCGCGCCTTCCCAACCATCGATCACAGACAGCTTTAAGCCTTGGCTGTCATGCAATAGAGGCCGCGCTGGATCCGCAGCAATGGCTGCCCTATTGCGCTAACGCACAGAGACAACTTCTCCAAACAGCCGGCTGGCTGGAAACGATATGTCAGATTTAATTCAAATTGCACAACAGAATATTCTCGCCCCGGTGGGGCTTGGTGAAAGCGACCTGGACAGGATGCTTGGTGAATTGACCGGCCAGGGGGTGGATGCGGCTGATCTCTATTTTCAATCCAGCCGGCTTGAATCCTGGGTCCTTGAAGACGGCATCATCAAGGAGGGGGCACACAATATCGAGCAGGGCGCCGGCATTCGGGTCATCAGTGGCGAGAAGACCGGATTTGCCTATTCGGATGAGCTTCAGCTGCCCACCCTGCAGGAAGCGGCCCGTGCCGCACGAACGATCACCCGCAGTGGCGCAAGTCAGCGTGTGCGGATTGCCGGAACTCCGCTGGCCACGCAGCTCTATGCGCCAGTGAATCCATTGCCGAGTCTCAACGAAGCGGAGAAGGTCGAGCTGCTACAGGCGCTGGATCGTGAAGCGCGCAAGCAGGATCCAAGAGTCAAACAGGTGATTGTCAGTCTGGTGGCGGCCCAGGATATCGTTCTGGTGGCGGCAATTGACGGTACCCTGAGTGCGGATGTCAGGCCGCTGGTCAGAATGAATGTGCATGTCATTGCCGAACACAATGGACGTCGCGAACAGGGCAGCAGCGGTGGCGGCGCCCGGAAAAGTCTCGACTACTTTGTTCAGGAGTCTCGTGGTCTGGAGTATGCCCAGGAGGCGGTACGACAGGCGTTGGTCAATCTCGAGGCGGTCGATGCGCCGGCGGGCACCATGCCGGTGGTATTAGGGCCGGGCTGGCCAGGGGTACTGCTGCATGAAGCGGTAGGTCATGGTCTGGAGGGGGATTTCAACCGTAAAGGCACATCTGCGTTCAGTGGTCGGATTGGTGAGCAGGTGGCTTCAAGCTGTTGCACCGTGGTCGATGATGGCACCCTGCCCGGGCGACGAGGTTCACTGAATGTGGATGATGAAGGTACGCCCAGTCAGAACACCGTGTTGATCGAAAATGGGATTTTGAAAGGCTATATGCAGGATAAACACAATGCCCGGCTGATGAACACCGTTTCGACCGGCAATGGACGCCGGGAGTCCTATGCCCATCTGCCGATGCCACGTATGACTAACACCTATATGCTGGCCGGTGAACACGATCCGCAAGAGATCATCGCTTCCGTGGAGCGGGGTTTGTATGCGGTCAATTTCGGCGGCGGCCAGGTGGATATCACCTCCGGCAAGTTCGTCTTCTCCGCCAGTGAGGCCTATCTGATCGAGAACGGCAAGGTGACCCATCCGGTAAAAGGGGCGACTCTAATCGGCAATGGTCCCGAAGCGATGAGCCGGATCAGCATGGTTGGAGACGACCTGAAATTGGACAAGGGGGTTGGGGTATGCGGCAAAGAGGGGCAGAGCGTACCGGTGGGCGTCGGTCAGCCGACCTTGAAGCTTGATGAGTTGACCGTCGGAGGAACTGAGCAGTGACCGATATGAAATCCAGACAACGAGAGCTACAACAGTCGGTGGAGCAACTGTTGCAAGAGGCTAAGCGGCAAGGCGCCAGCGCTGCGGAAGCGGCAGTCAGCAGCGATGCGGGTCTCTCGGTGACGGTTCGTCTCGGCGAGACAGAGACCATCGAGCATACCCGAGACAATGGTCTGGGGGTAACGGTCTACTTCGGACAACGTAAAGGTTCCGCCAGTACTTCCGATCTCTCACCCCAGGCGATCAAGGAGACGGTAGAGGCGGCTTGCAACTTTGCCCGCTATACCTCAGAGGATGCCTGTTCCGGACTGGCTGATGCGTCATTGATGGCAACTGAGCTGCCCGACCTGGATCTCTACCATCCCTGGGAGCAGAGTGTGGAGGAGGCGATTGAGCTGGCGATACGTTGTGAGACAGCCGCTCGCGAAACCGATCAGCGGATTTTCAATTCGGAAGGAGCAACCCTGAGTTCGCACAATGGACTGCAGGTCTATGGCAACACCCATGGATTCATAGGCGGGTACCCCTCATCGCGCCACAGCTTGAGTTGTGCTGTGCTGGGCAAGGAGGGGGAGAGTATGCAGCGGGATTACTGGTACACCCTGGCGCGCAAGGGGGAGCGGCTGGAGAGTGCGGAGTCGGTTGGTGAGATGGCGGCAAGGAGAACCCTGGCCCGCCTGAATGGCCGTCGGATAAAGACCCAACAGGCGCCGGTACTCTTTCAGGCCGATGTGGCGGTGGGTCTGTTGCGCAGTTTTATCGGTGCGATACGTGGCTCTGCCCTCTATCGTAAGGCGAGTTTTTTGCTCGACCATTTGGGAAAGCCGGTGTTTCCCTCAACCATCAACATTCATGAAGAGCCGCTGCTGCCCGGTGGACTGGCCAGTGCGGCCTATGACAGTGAAGGTGTGGCGACCCGTCGCAAGGCGTTCATCCAGGAAGGGGTATTGACCAGTTATGTCCTGGATAGCTATGCCGCACGAAAACTGGGTATGCAGACGACCGGTAATGGGGGTGGGGTGCGAAATCTGCGCATCAACAGTGGCGAGTTGGATCGGCAAGGCTTGCTGCAGAGCATGCAGAAAGGCCTGTTGGTCACGGAATTGATGGGGCAGGGGGTCAATATGGTAACCGGTGACTACTCTCGTGGCGCCACTGGATTCTGGGTGGAAAACGGTGAGATCCAATACCCGGTGGAGGAGATCACCATTGCCGGCAACATGAAACAGATGCTGCTCGGCCTGCAGCAGGTTGGCAGTGACATCGAGACCCGCAGCAGCGTACAGACCGGCTCCTGGCTGATCGATAACATGATGATTGCGGGTGAGTAGTCCATCCAACCACGAATAGACACAAAGAAACACAAACCGTATAAAGGCTAAGGAATTTCTGATTAAGGAACCTTTCGTTGTCCCGGCGAATGCCGGGATCTCGATAAATTTTGCTCTTCCCAGACTGTATTTTTAAAAGAGACTCTAATGCTTAGGTTGAAGACGGCTACGCGCCATGTTGTCCGCAACCTTCACCGCATAGATCAGACTCCCCAGGTCGGCCTGGTCGGTACCTGCCAGAGGCAGTGCTGTACCGTGATCCACTGAGGTTCGAACAATCGGCAGTCCGAGTGTGATATTCACCGCCTGACCAAAGCCCATGTGTTTGAGAACCGGTAGCCCCTGATCATGAAACATCGCCAGTACCGCATCGGCCTGTTGCAGGTTGATTGGGGTGAACAGGGTATCGGCTGGCATCGGTCCGATCAGCTGCATGCCCTGACTGTTGAGTTCCGCCAACACCGGTTCAATCACCTCGATCTCTTCCCGACCCAGGTGGCCCTGCTCTCCGGCATGGGGATTGAGTCCGCAGACCATGATTCGGGGCTTTTTGAGCCCAAAGCAGCTCTGCAGGTCGTTATGCAGAATCGTGGCGACCTTGCGTAAGCGCTGTTTGGTGATCGCATCACTCACCTCTCTTAACGGGAGATGGGTGGTGGCTAGGGCGACGCGAAGTTCCGGGGTCGCCAGCATCATCACTGGGTGGGCATTGCCACACAGTTCGGAGAGATACTCGGTATGGCCGGTGAAGGAGAGGCCAGCATCGTTGATTACGCCCTTGTGAACCGGCCCGGTCACCATGCCGTTGAAGCGCCCCTCAAGACAGCCATCGGTGGCCTGTTTCAGGGTCTCGAGCACATAAGTCGCATTGGCCGGGTTGAGTTTGCCGCAGTTCACTTCACTCTGTAAAGGCACTGCGAGATATCGCATATGGCCAGGGGGTAAAGGTGTCGCGGGCTGATTTGCATCAAAGGGGTGCAATTCCAAAGGGATGCCGAGACGCTCAGCTCGCTGTTGCAAAAGCGACGGGTCGGCAACGACAACAATTTCAATCTCCGGATAGGGCCGCTGGGCCAGCATCACACAGATATCAGGGCCATCTGTTTCTGAATTTCTTGACGAGCAGTATTCTTCAACACCTCTTCGGTGCTGTCGTGCTGTCGCCGCTCCAGAGGTTGTACGATATGCCAGCCGAACTGGGTTTTAAAGGGCTGGCTGATTTCGTTAATTGCCATCGCATTCATCTGCTCCTCAAATTGAGGCACCAGATCGCCTGGGCTGGTCCAGCCCAGATCGCCACCTTTGATGGCGGACGCCTTGTCGTCAGAGTGAGATCTTGCGAGGGTTTCAAAACTGTCCCCATCGATGATCCGCGCCCTCAGTGTCTCCAGGCGCTGACGGGCTTCATCGTCTGAGACGATCTCATTGGTATTGATCAGAATGTGGCGCGCATGGGTTTGGTTGATAATCATTTTCTGGCCACCCTTCACCTCGGCCAGTTTGACGATGTGAAAACCGGAGGCATTACGGATCGGGGTGCTGATACTGCCCACCTCCATCTCGTCCACCACACTGGTAAACAGGCTGGGGATTCTTGAGGTTTCCACCCAGCCCAGATCACCCCCTTCGAGGGCTTGTCGGCCATCGGAGTGACGGATCGCCAACTCACTGAAATCCCCCCCATCAAGCAGAGCCTGATGCACTTCATTGGCTCGCTTTTTGGCTGCCTGAACATCCTGAGGTGAGGCCCCTTCCGGCGTAGCGATCAGAATATGCAGCAGTCGTACAGCCGTTCTCTGGCGGCTAGATCCTATCTCTCGGGCAAGAAAGTTTTTAATGTCCTGCTCAGTGATGACGATTCGGTTAATCACCTCTTTCTGTTTCAGTCGATTGATCAGGATGTCCTCACGCAGCTGCTCCCGGAACAGCGGGAAGCTGATGCCATCCGCCTCCAGAGTCTCACGAAGTTGCAGCAGAGTGATGTTATTGGTTTCAGCAATATTGGCGATCGCCTTGGTTAGCGTGGCGTCATCGATGCTCAAACCAAGCCGGTCGGCCGCTTGCAGTTGCAGCCGTTTGTCGATCATCCGCTCCAGAATCTGCTCCTGGATGATCTTCATCGGTGGCAGATTGGTTTGCTTTTGAGACATCTGGGCCAACAACTCTCGGGTCTTATTGTCGAGCTCGCTTTTTGCAATTACATCGTCGTTGACAATCGCCACGATGTAATCGAGCTCTGTAACGGCGGCCAGTGAGATGGTGCTGGAGAGCAGCAGGCAGAGTAGTGAAAGCAGTGAAATGTAAAGTGATCGCTCAGGCATGACTATCGCTCTGGCTGGTAACCATAGATTGACTGTTCCAGTTCCCGGTCAGCCTGCTGACCCAGTGAACCGAGACCCTGTAATTCGAGTTGCAGCATAAAACGCGACTCCTCATCTTCATCTTTATCCTCATTAGCTACATAGCGCTGGTAAAAGGTTTTGAGTTTCCAGCAGCAGCGGCCACCATACTCGAAACCCACTATTCTATTCATATTCCTTTCATAAAGGTATGAGTGTTTCCATTTGCCGAACACACTGAGCTGCCGGCCAAAGGGCCAATAGAAGGATATATCCAGATCCTTGATCGAATTTCGCTTGAAATTGTAATCCACACTAAACAGCTGTCGGGCAGCCGTAAGATAGCGAAGTGTAAAACGGCCTTTATCGATGTTCTCCTCTTCCAGATGAGGATTTCTGCGCAGACTCAAGCGGGTTTGCCAGGCTGAGCCGAAGCGGGCCGCCAATTCTGCCACAACTGATGAGGATGGGTCTTCCTCAGTTGAGTCGGTCAGCTGCACCTCACGTGCTTCAGCATAGTAGATCTGACCGATGCTGGCGCGTAATCGTTCCAGGCCGTTGTCCGCCTGAAACCAGCGGCTGGTCAGACCGAAGGCGAGCTGGTTGGCATCACCAAACCGGTCACTGCCGGTAAATCGGTTCTGCTTGAATAAATTTGAGAATTTCAGATCGAGATCAGCAGTGTCGAAATCCGGTATCGCCGATTGATCGTCGTAGTCGGCATACAGATAGTAGAGTCTGGGTTCGAGGGTTTGGTAGGCATCGAGGCCAAACCAG
>JARRQD010000044.1:0-24963 GCA_037382205.1 Candidatus Thiodiazotropha sp. | reverse complement strand
CTCATCCTCGTGCATCGTGGTATCGAATACCATTGGTACGCTGTAGTCGCCACTGCTGATTCCCAATGAGCCAAATTTACGGTTATCGGCAAGATCCCAACCGGTCATCACTTTTGCCAGTTCTTCAATATCGGTTTGGGTATATGTAGCGACGGTGTGACTGCCCTGGTCAGGATAGGTAGTATGGTTGCCATCCCTGTTTGGTGAGCCATCCAGATTCAGCTCATACAGCCCGATGGTGAAGAGCTGTATGATCTCTCTGGCAAAGTTCTCATCCGGTCGTGAACCTGTTTCCAGGTCAGCCTTCCGGTTACCCTGGTGGGAGAGATAGACGCCCATGGCTGGGCTGGTAGCGATCTCTTTCAGCAGTTGTCGATAATTACCGAACGCATACTTTGCCAGTAAATCGTAGTAGACAGCCATGGATTCGCCTCGGTATCTCATGGTTGGGCTTCTTGTGGAAACCACCAGCAGCTGGCTCAATGCATAGGCAACCCGTTGGCGCAGCTGATCAGTGCCGATCTGTGTGCGGTTTGGTGCTGTTGCACCCAAGACACTTTCCCACCAGGCCGCCATCTGATAGTCCTTGACAGTAACACTATGAGGCTGTTGATTGAAAATCTGATTGCTTTCGTACCAATCAATATCGGGTTCAGCCATGAGCGCAATCTCTTGCGTTCGCTCAAAATGGGTTTTCCAGCCATCGGATGTATTGCTATAGGCTGAATTCATATTCAGTTGAGAGTCTATCCAGCCACTGATTCCGAGGCTTTTTACCCGTGCGATATCACTCTGTTTGGGGCCGAAGGTGGCTTGTAGTAACAATCGGTGCGCCATCGCGTCAGTAACGTTTTGCGACTGAATTACGCTGAGTGTGAAGCGGTTTTCAGTTGTTGCGGTGCCATCAGACGCTGAGATGATAATTGGATATTGATTACCCAGTTCCTCCCATGACGGGGATCCAGTGATGGTTCGGCTCGCCGCTGTATAGAGCAGCCAGTAAGGTAATCCTGTCACCTGATAGGTTAGGTCATCTCCATCCGGATCTGTTGCCTGAAAAACCAATGAATAGAGTTCATTGATGTTAATCGATCGGTTCTGGCCTGACTGGGTAAATTGCGGGGGTTGGTTTGAAGTGGCTATGCGGATGGTCACTTGGGCCGCAGGGGACTGATTTGTGCCATCGGATAAAGTATAGCTGAACTGATCCTGCTCCGAATCTGAGCCATCATGGCGGTAATTTACTGTAGTGCCATCAACTGAGAGTTGTAGTTTGCCATGCTGTGGGTCGGTCAGCTGGTCAATCTTCAGTGGATCACCATCTAAGTCCTGATCATTCTGCAACAGGTTCATTGAAATCTGCTCACCCTGATTGACGAGATATTGATCGTTTCTCGCAATGGGAGGCTGATTTTCAGGTGTTGGAGATGGTGTCACATCATCAGGAGATGGTGTGACATCATCATCAGCAACAGGTGGATCCTGATCCTCTTCGAGCTGAATGGTTAGTGTGACTACTGCTGGGTCAGATTCCACGGCGCCGTCAAAGGCCGTGTAAGTAAACCGATCCTGGTTGCTCTTACTGCCGTCATGCTGGTAGAGCAGGTTGCCATCGGCTTGAAGAGTAACCCTGCCATGTTCAGGGGTTGAGATATTGGTGACGCTCAAGGGGTCAATGTTGGCATCAGAATCATTTTTCAGCACGTTGATGATCGTGCTCTCTCCCTGAGCCAGGGTCGCTCTATCATCTTCAGCGACTGGCGCGACATTCTCTTCCAAACAGCCGGTTAACAACAGAGTCAGAGAGATAAAAAGGAGGTATTTTGGCGAATTTTTCTTACACACGTCCATATTGATGTGTTGATCCTTAGTGTCGCTATGACAGATGGAGGATGATAATTATGTAATAATTTAAAGAATGTTAGGTTTTTCTCACTCCTGATACTGTGGTTTGTATCAAAAAAAGCGCTGTTGAAGTTCACAGTAACAGAGCTCGGTGTCAAATGTTTGAGCGGCTCGTAGAACAAAAATTTGATTACAACAATCTATGTTATTTGAAAAGGAAGTAATTGCCTATTAGGGATAGTATATATATGAACATAAAGTATTCAGGCTTATCACTGGATGGATCCAGTGATGTGTCAGCTAAGAAGTGTGAATTACTGATGAATGGATTAATCAGCACCAAGATGTGGCGGAGCGGACGGGACTCGAACCCGCGACCCCCGGCGTGACAGGCCGGTATTCTAACCAGCTGAACTACCGCTCCGAAGATAGGAGCGCGATAGTCTAAGGAAATTTTCTCAGAGGTCAACCAAAAATTAAGGAAAAATGACACTTTGAGTTCATATTATTGCTAACTACTTGTAATAAAATGGAAAAAATTACATGCTCAATTGATCTGAGTCGACAGGATTAAGCTGAATAGCGGTCTAACCTTTGCGTAATATCAAGGATCCTGGGCTGGATAATATGTCATATTAGAGTTTGGGCCACAAAATAGCCTAGTTTCAGCCGATGTCGGGGAAATTTTACCGGTAAACCATATGTCCATCCCAGAGTTCAGTGAGATAATCGCAGGTTGGATTCTAACGTCAATCAGTTTCACTGAGATTTAGAGATTAAAAAATATGCTATTTGATATAGATGAAGCGATTCGCAAGCGTGCAAAAACCCCCCATGAACTGTCGATGCTGAATTTGGTTGGATGCCATCTGATTGCAGCACCAGCCTCAATCGTTCTCGATGTTGGCTTATTGGGGTTTTTTATACCCTTGGCATTGTCACTCACAGTTATAAGCTATCTATGGATTAAAGCTGGAAGAACTCTGGCACAGGATCCCTGGTTTGTCGCAGCCCACTGGCGTTTGTCAGCCAATCGCACCCGAATACTGATGGTAGGTTATGCAATCAGTGCTGTTATTCTTGGTATGGCGATGATGGCGACATCTGGCAGCTCTAAAGGGGATATCATGATGGTGGCAATCTCTAGGGTTGCGGTTGTTCCAACTCTACTGACTGTGATGGTCTGTTTTGTGCTGGAGTCAGGCTCAATCTATCAGGCTGGTCGGGGAGAGGTGCCTGATGGAATTGTCAAGCGTATGCCAGCTCCTGAGGATCTGACGGTGATTGAGGATGCCAAGCCGTCTGTTGCTGAAAACTGATTGCTACAGAGCCCCACCAACGGGAGCTTAAGTTAACATTATTTCTGGCGAGAGACGCCTTGCCTTCGCTTGGTATTGGGACTCTGAGTGTTATCGAATTTACCGAGCGAACAACTTATTACTCCTTCCGTTGAGCTAATGCGGCTGGCCTGTTTTATTCATTGATACGAGTTTGTCGCAAAACTGACTGGCGAACATGGGTCTGCCATAGAGGTAGCCCTGGGCAATTCGATAGTCCGATAGAATAAGCAGCGTCTCATGCTCAGCTGTTTCAACTCCCTCGGCGAGTACCTCGATACCGAGCCGTTGCCCCATATCAACTACAGTCTGAACGATTGCTTGATTGCCGCTGTCACTATTAAGATTTTCCAAGAACGCCTTATCGAGCTTAAGTAGGTCAATCGGTAGTTTTTTCAGGCGGGCAAGTGATGAGTAGCCAATTCCAAAGTCGTCAATCACGATTGAAATACCGATCTCTTTCAGTTTTTGTAAGCGACTGGCAGATTCCTCAATCTGTTCGATAAAGAGATTTTCGGTGACCTCGATTGCTAACCACTCCCCGGAACAACCTGTACTTAGCAAAACTCTCTCAATGTTACTAAGAAAATCATCATGAAGAATCTCGCTCGCTGAGATGTTGATAGCCACTCTTGGGGGAGCCAGATTTTCGACATGCCACTGTTTGACCTGAACACAGACATTGTAAAGAACCCACTGGCCGATCAGATGGGTAAGCCCCATCTCTTCTGCTAAATCAAGGAATTCATAGGGTGAAACCAACTCATTGTCAGATCTTTTCCAACGTAGCAGGGCTTCCACTCCGATAAGTTTTTTCGTATAGAGGTCGATCTGCGGTTGATACAACATAACAAAATTATTTTGTTCAGTGGCGGCTTCAAGCTCTTCGGCGATGCTGATTCGCTGCTGAATGGACTCAGTCATACTTGAATTGTATAGTCTGAAGGTGTTCTTGCCGTTGCGTTTGGCTCGATACATTGCAGTGTCAGCATTTTGCAGTAATCGTTCGCTGTTTTCTCCATCAATTGGAAAAATACTGATTCCAATGCTAACTGCCGGTTGTAAGCGCTTACCTTGAATGATGACAGGTTGGCGAACGGTCTTAATAATATGCCGTGCAACAGATGAGGCATCATCTGGATGTTTAGTGTTTTCAAGTAGAATAACAAATTCATCACCACTCAAACGGGCTACCACATCACCAGAGCGAATTGCATGCAGCAGACGATTGGCTGTAGTGACTAGCAGTTCATCTCCCGCGTCATGCCCGAGACTGTCGTTAACTTCCTTGAAACGGTCGAGATCTAGAAATAGAAGTGCTAATAAACTGTTGGTTCGATTGGCTCTTGAGATAGCCTGATTCAATAATTTGCTAAAAAGAAACCGATTAGGTAGTTGCGTCAGAGAGTCCTTTTCTGCCAGTTGCTGCAGCTGCTGTTTCTTGATTTGAAGTTCATCAACGGTTTCCAGGTGCTCTGTGATGTCTCGATATGTAATAACAACAGCCATTAGGTCATCTATACAAAGTGGGCTGGCTTGTAGCTCCATACGTTGAGGTCTGGCTTGAGGCTGTGCAATTGTATGTATATATTTTACAGGTTGACCTTGATGGATTACCTTGGAAATCAATTTTTTTGAAGGGAAATAGTCTGGCTGTTCGTTTTGTGCATCAGAAAATGTTGCTGAATGAGTCATCAACTCTGCAGTTTTGTTTTTGAGTAGTAGGCGGCAATCGGCGCTGTAAACAAATAATGGATCAGCCACAGCATCGATTATTAATTGCAAATTCGACTGGCTCTGGCGTAATTTTGACAACAGCCACTCAGCAGTTGAATTAAAGGTGATGAGATGGACGGATCACGAATCAATAAGATAGAGTCCATGGCGCGTAAAAGCTTTGATTTAATCATCGTATGATCTGCCAAACTCAGTGGTTTGCTTAGAATGTTTGCTTGAGCCTGTGCTAGTGTATTAGCTTGAGATTGAGCATGAGTCACTAATCTTGGCTCGAGTGTTAAATACCAGTAAGTACCAATCAAGATGCCCAGTGTAAGGCTCAGGGTTGTAAATACCAATATCAGACCAAGGCTTTTGTCCGGTATGGAATACTCCCGATGTTGCCTTTTGTTATTCATCATATTGCTTCGCAATTCGAAGAAAAAATGGTTTAAAAATTACACCAGCCTTTTTTGCCTGGGTAACATTGATATAGGGAAGGATACGATCAGTGACATGTATGCCAGCAACAGCACCTCGCTCAACATCACCTAAGAAGGGGGAAAAACAGTGGTCTGGTGATATTCGACCCAATTATTTAAAATCTCCGATTCAATACCAGGAGTGACTATAAATAGTGCTGCGATGGGTGATTGAAAAGGTGATTGCCTGTCTGATGTGGATAGAATAGCAACATCCAAACCATGTCCGGCAATACTTTCTAGGGCGAGTAGTTCAGAAGATACAGATAAGGCGGCTTTTTCTTGATTATCATGAAGCACTAAAATTCGAAGTTTGCCAGTTTGCGAGAGCTTTTTCGGTAGCGCAAGGTCTGCGCTGAGGCAGGTAGGTAAGAGATTGATTGCGACGTTAAGTCGCTGTCTATCCTCTGGCCAGAGCATGTCGGCATAACTGACTCTGAATGGCAACATTGATAGTAAAAGTCAAGTCCACCATAGAGTGAGACTTTTTCCACTATTAGTTGCGTTGATGTCCATGTTTTTATAGCTGAACGTTTAGCGTTAACAGTCCCTAACTTTTTACTGAATGTCATAGTTTAAGGATAACCACCAGCGCCGCCCTGGTCTTGGATAGTCATTGGGATAGGGTAAAAAAGCATCTCCTTCAAAATTGGTCGTTAATTGTTGGGGGTATTTTACCTTTTCATCGGTTAAGTTTTTTACGCCCATGAAAAATTTCAGGCCTGGTATCAGACCTTGATGCCCGATAGTCAGGTCATATAGCGTCGTGGCCGGCAAGCTTGAACGGTTGTCAAGATTAGCACGCGAGCGCTCTCCGACATAGGATATCTGTAGAGCAGTTGACCAATCCTCTATTGGTTTCCATATCAAACCAAGATTTGCCAACCATTCTGCGCCACCCGGTAGGGGGTCACCACTCTCCTTAAATCGTGCATCCACATAGGAGAGATTGCCGTCGAGTTTAAAGCTGCTCCCTAGACGTTGCTGATACTTGAATTCAGCACCTTTTAAGCTGGAATCCTCAGCGTTAATATAGCCACCAAAGTTGAACTCATCAAACAGGATCGGATCAATCAGATTGGACTGAAAAAGGATAATGTTACTTCGCCAATCACTTTTTTTAATAATATATGCCAGTTCCGTGGTGTTTATTGCACTTAGCGAAAGCTTACCGTTTCCTGGGTTTTGCTGATCATAGAAGGTGGGAGGGCGAAAGCTTCGGGCAAACTGCAGCTTGATGATGTTGTCAGAGGAGACTCGCCAAACGCCGGCTAACCTGGGGCTGGTCGGGTTATCGAGATCACTATAGTCGTCATAACGCAGTGTGGCTGTTATTGTGAGTGCTTCATTGTAACGATACAGATCCTGGGTAATCAGGGAGAATAGATGTCGTTGTCGAGTAGCTTTGCCGATGCATGCCATTCCTGCCATTTTAAATCTATAAATACGCCTAAATACTCTTTTGACTCATTTGAGTATCCCGGTGCATTCGAAAGTTCTGGTTGTCCGGCGTGATACCACGCATCCTCATCAACTTTTACATCCTGTCCATTACTTTCAAGTCCAGAGACATTTAACGATATTGATAGATCGTCGTTGCTATCTTGCTAGTACCAGAGGTCACCCAGCCCATAGTGTGAATTATCTTCATAGTGACCATGTAGACCAGAAGAGGATTGTTTGGTGATAATGTTGACTACGCCTGCATAAGCATATTCGCCATATACCGATGCCCCGGCTCCGCGTATTACTTCGATACGCTCTATTTGCTCGACTGGCATATTGAGTGCTGGATTAGCGGTACCAAGTAGTGCGGAGTTTAGTGAGATTCCATCAATTAGTACTTTTACATTTCCTGAAGCATAGCCATGACCGACTCCTCTGCTGAGGATTTGTTTCTCTCCTGTAAATTCCATTCCTAAGCTGATCCCTGGAACCAGACTGAGTGCTTTCCAAACCGTTCGTGCACCGCGAGCCAATAGGTCGTCACTATACAGGATGCTGGCCAAGCCCGGCACATAGTCAGTATTCATACGGCTTTTTGTGGCGAGCTCTGTCTGACTGTTCAATAAGGAGAGCAAATTACGCATCTCCTGATCTTCGGTCATATCTGTGCTAGCCATAACCAAGCCGTTTAAAAACAAAAGCAGAGCAGTCACTGAAATTGGCAGGTGAGGTGTAGAAAGAATAAGATTCTCTTTGGCAGGCGTTAGCTGACGTTGATTGGTTTGCCTGGAAATAGTCATGAACAGGTAAATAACCTTAAATAGACCAACTGCCTATGCTCACACAAATAGTGTTAGTGAAACTATAAACGTAGTTTATACAATTGGTGCACTGTAAATTCAACCCTTACAAACTGAATTATGGCATGGTTGGGTGGAATTTGTAATCGGTAGCGAATCAGCCTGGTGATAGTTTAAATTCGTTACAGGCTTGTAGCAAGCTGCAGGGGATAAAAGCAGAGAAAAATAGTCGGTTATGCGGCCTTTAACCGAGCATGACTAGATTGCTTATGTCGAGTAACTTATAGATTAGTGAGGCAAGCAGAGCTGCTGCTGGTAGTGTGATTACCCATGCCATTAGGATGCGTACAAATATTGGTCGGTTGACGAGCTCCTTGTGGTAGAATTTTTTTTCCTTGTCGGTAATCTGTAAAACATTCTTACCGTGACTGAGTTGTGTAAGTCGATTTGCTTTTTCCTGCAACAAGGATCCATCAGAATTTTGTGGCAATCTTCCAACACGTTGCTGATCATTTTTGGTGCTTTGACACCTAGCGATTTTCCTGGATACCGCGAATCTCCTTTTCAGGTTTTCTCTCAAAAAACCGATACCAAAAATTGCGCCGAGAGTGGTATGGGTGCTACTCACCGGGATTCCCATCAGGCTGGCAAATAAAACAGTTATTGTCACTGAGGTAACAATACAGAATGCCCTGATTTGGTCAAGTTCAGTGATCTCTTTGCCTATGGTATTGATCAATCGTTTGCCATATATAACAATCCCAAGAGGAATACCAATAGCAGCAACCAGTAGCAACCAGCCCGTCAAAGAGGAGTGGTGCCAACTCTGCTCAGATAAAAGCGCCTCTTTGATCGCTATAACAGGCCCAATAACGTTGGCCACATCATTTGATCCATGGGCAAAACTTAATAATCCCGCCGCAATAAGCAGAGGAAGATTAAAGTGCCGTTTTACAGCAGACTTGGTGTCGGGAAGTATCGCTACATGCTGCTTTATGATGGGTTTTATGACCAGGAAGATACCCAGTCCAACACTCGCACCACATAGCAGTCCAGTAGCTATATCTGTTTGCCAACTGCTTTTTAACCCCTTGGTGAGCAAATAGGTGGTAAATGTAAATGCCATCAAACCAACGAAAACAGGAACCAAACGCTCTGTAGCGCGTGTCATTTCAGTCTGATAGGTGATATTGCGTTTGATTAGATAGAGTAGTGAAGCTGCAATCACGCCGCCCAGAAGCGGTGAGAGGAGCCAACTGATTGTGATCGTGCCAAGCATTTTCCAGTTCACAACCGCAAGCCCCCCAATCGTAATACTGGCACCTAGAACTGCGCCAACAATTGTATGGGTTGTGGATATAGGGGTTCCTGTTGTTGTGGCAATATTCAGCCAGAGTGCGCTGGCAAGCAGTGCGCTGATCATAACCAGTACAATTTCCCTGGCATTTCTAAGTTGGTGCTGTTCAACAATACCATGCTTGATGGTACTGATGACCTCACTGCCTGCCAGAAAGGCGCCAGAAAACTCAAACAGTGCGGCAATAATCACAGCGCCTGATAGACTGATTACAGCGGATCCAACCAGTGGGCCAATATTGTTACCAGCATCATTTGCGCCAATATTCAATGCCATATAGCCACAAACTAAAGCCGTTAGGATAATCAGCTCAGCTTCACCAAAATCATTGACAAAAAGGTGCGATGAAGAGGCTACTATGAGAAGAAAAATCAGCGCAATCAGGTGGCGAAGATGGTGAAGTGGGTAGGATGAAGCGCGTGAATTTCCACTAAAATACGGCATGTTCTTAATCGTTGTTATTAATGGCCAGCAAATGAGAGTGGCAGGTTGGCCAAGCGAATGCACTTGAAAAAACTACCACGATATAGCTTTGGGCTATCTATTACTCAGTACTTTGCATATCACGTATGAATTCATCGGAACGCTTTATCGACTGATTCATACGATTGATCAGATTTGTGATATCCGCCTGTAGACTGCCAAACTCACCACGTAATGATCCGATTGCCTGAGCATTTAGATTATGTTTCAGATATAGAACATTGTCTCGAAAATTATTCAATACAGGCTGCATGGTGTGTTCTGCATCACGCATGGATTTTAACATGCCCCGATAACGGTTCTTGGTCTTACTCAGCTGTTGTTTACTTGCATCCTTTAACTTTTTATTTTCATAGAGTTCCAACTCTTCCTGCCACTCTTCAAACAGATCTTCCGCGACAGATTCGACCTTATCGATCCGCTCTGTGACTTCTTGCGCAGCACTCTCACTGGACTCAAACTCATGATTCAGGCTGTCATAGGCCTGTTTCAAGTCACTCTCTTCAAGACTGATAACGGATGCGAACTGGTCAAGTGCGGATTTGAACTGTTGTTGGGCATCTGTTTGTGCATCCTTAGCGGCTTCTACCCTGTCCACCAGAATATCGCGTTTGTGATATCCAACTTTTTCCATAGTACCGTAGTAAACACTGGAGCAACCGGTGAACAGTACCAGGAGCAAGGTGATAGTGAGGCTGCGAGTTTTGTCAAACATATGAACTTGTCCTCTTTGAATCTGTTAAATTAGGCAATTTTGCCACAGACTATACGATCGAAGCGATGCCACAGATACTGTTATTTTGTAATTTAAACATATTTAATGCTTTACTCAGGCTCGGTGAAGTTTATTCGAGAAAATGATAAGTTAATGATATATAAGCAAAATATATTATTAGGGGCGCTTTTAATCCTACTCTCTGAGCTTATGTTTGCCTCGATGGGGGCTGTGGTGAAGCAGCTGACACAGAGTCTTCCCAGCGAAATGGCTGTGTTTATGCGGAATTTGTTTGGTTTGGCCCTATTGCTGCCACTGGTATGGGGAAATGGCTTCATTACCTTAAGAACCCAGGTTTTTCACCTGCATCTGCTACGTTCTGTGGCTGGTGTTTCAGCCATGTACTGCTTTTTCTATGCGCTGGCAAATTTGCCCTTAGCCGATGGCATGTTATTAAAGATGACATCTCCCATTTTCATGCCACTGATTGCTTGGTACTGGTTGAGTGAATCCATGCATCGCAGTGTCTTGTTGGCGATTGGGGTTGGTTTTATCGGGGTCATCCTGGTTCTCAATCCCGGCGGAGAATTCAATCATATTGCGTTGATCGGACTGCTGGGAGGAGGATTGGCATCTTTGGCTAAGGTAAGTCTGCGTAGATTGGGTAGAACAGAGCCATCCGTTAGAGTGGTGTTTTACTTTGCGTTATTGAGTTCAATCATCTCTGCATTTCCGATGAGCTGGAATTGGCAGCAGCCATCTCAGATTGAGTGGTGGTTATTTGCCTTGCTTGGATTATTCGGCACATTGGGCCAATTACTGCTGACTCGCGGATATGCCATAGCTGCAGCCGCTAGAGTCAGTCCATTCACCTATTCATCTGTACTTTTCGGAGCGGCTTATGGCTATCTATTCTGGGGTGAAACCCTGAGTATTCAGTTCATTTTTGGTGCGCTACTCATTGGTCTGGCAGGGATTATTACACTGAAAGGCGGCAAGGCAGTGCCAGGAAAACTCGCGAGTGAGTCTGTAACTAATTGAAATATTGCAAATAAACTGGGCAAAGAGTGATTTTTCAGCAGACTGTTCAAGGGGGGGTATTTTGTCTGAAGCATCCAGTCGTCTGGCAAATCGTTTGCATTTTGGCCCAAGAAACAGGCTATTTCAGAAGAAATCCCCTATACTGGGTGACTCTATTAACCCGCTGTGGTTATTATTCATAGCCCAACAACAATCAATATTGCATTTCATTTAAGGATTAGATCGACCCATGTCGATGAATTGGTCACAACTCTTATCCCGCCAGCGACTTGGATCGGCTGATCGCCAGACCGGAACCACATCCAGAACGGATTTTCAAAGGGATTTCGATCGTATTGTCTTCTCTTCCGCATTCAGGCGAATGCAGGACAAAACGCAGATTTTTCCCCTCTCTAAAATCGACTATGTTAGAACTCGTCTTACCCACAGCTTAGAGTCATCAAGTGTTGGGCGATCATTGGGTACATTGGTAGGGGAGCAGATCATAGCTCGACATAAGCTGGACGGATACGAGGCCTCTGATTTTGGCGACATCTGTGCCGCTGCCTGTCTGGCGCATGACATCGGTAATCCACCATTCGGACATTCCGGAGAAGATGCAATTCGTCATTGGGCGGATACTGCTGACTACGGTAGGCAGCGGGTTGCCGTACTGAATGGCAGTCAGCGGGAGGATTTTCTCAACTTTGAGGGTAATGCACAGGGGTTTCGTGTGATTACCAGGTTGCAAAATCGTGACAACCCCGGTGGCTTACAGCTGACCTGTGCTACATTGGCCGCATTCACCAAGTACCCGAGAGAGTCCTGTATCGGAAAAGGGCGATTTGATGGTGTAAGTGCCAAGAAACCAGGTTTCACTGCTCAAGATCAGGAGAACTTTGAGGCAGTCGCTAAGGCAGTTGGGCTGATCAGAAGGGATCCTGTATTGTCCATCTGGCATCGTCATCCTCTCTCATATTTAGTTGAAGCGGCGGATGACATATGCTACCGGGTAATTGATATAGAGGATGGATACCGACTTGGTCACCTGAGTTATCAGCAGGCTCTTGATCTCTATAGCGATATATTGGCTGACTCATCATTTCAAACAATACGTCTTAAGCGCATTGGTGGCGACAAAGAAAAGGTTGAGTTTTTAAGGGCGAAGGTCATTAGCAAGGCGATCAGCGAGATTCTTAGTTGTTTTCTAGATCATGAGTCAGCCATTCTTAAAGGTGAGTTCGACGCCCCCTTGATGAGCTTTATACCTCATCGTCAGGAGATGGATCGACTGATTCAGGTTGCCAGAGAAAAAATATATATTGCGCCTGAGGTTATAGAGATTGAAACCGCCGGTTTTCAAGTTATCAGTGAACTACTGGAGAGGTTTATTACGATAATCGATGATGTTGCTGAACATGGCAGCAATGCAACACCAAGAAGTCAGATGATGATCAGGTTGATTCCTGAACAGTTTATTGGAGAAGATGCCATTCCTGTACAAGATGATTATACCCGGTTGCTTCGTTTGACTGACTTCGTCTCGGGTATGACCGATTCCTATGCTGTATCACTCTATAAAAAGGTAACTGGAATCTCGTTGCCGGGTTAATAATCGGACTGTTTGGGATACGGTATATGCACGGAAACTTGAGTGCCTCGATCCAATTGACTTTGAATAGATAGATACCCACCATGCGCTTCTGCGATCACCCGGCATAAATAGAGTCCCAGTCCAACCCACCAGTCGACCTCTGGCGGGCTTTATCCACTCTGTAGAATGGTTCAGTTAAATACCTTAGATGCTCTTCAGCGATGCCAGTTCCAGAGTAGGAAACTTGAAAATGCCAACCGTCTTCTGTCAGGCGGCTATAAATTCTTACCTGACCATATTGTAGGTTTGTATGGCGCTGTGCATTATCCAACAGCTTAAGATTCTGGATAATGCGCTCCCGGGGTTCTGAATGATTGAGGAGTTCTGCGTTTAGCCGCACTCTGGTAAGAGGGGAGCGCAACTCATGGCTGATTGCAAGGATCAGTTGTCGTTTTGCTTCTAACATGCCCTCTATATCGTCTGCCATGATATTAACACTATGGGCTAACTCTCCGAGTTCATCTTTACGCTCTAGTCGAATACGATGTTTAAAGTCTCCAGAGCCAAAACTGGCCACCC
Source organism: Candidatus Thiodiazotropha sp. (assembly GCA_037382205.1). Taxonomy (GTDB): domain Bacteria; phylum Pseudomonadota; class Gammaproteobacteria; order Chromatiales; family Chromatiaceae; genus Thiodiazotropha. The sequence continues at coordinate 11,589 of JARRQD010000044.1, read as the reverse complement.
CTTGGCGAATTGTTTCGATCGGTAGGAACAGACGTCGAACAAAATGGTAGGTCAGTGCAATCAGAAGTAATATTGCCGCAAAAGTAATGCTGGCAATTGAATACTATTGAACTCTTGCTTAGTGATATAGAGGAGTGTGGTATCGTTCAATCGTATCGGAAAGCGCTTGGCTTGGTGACTGATCTCGACGATATGCCCGTTCGAGAGTTGATGTTGGTGGAAGTGAAGATTTTTTACATCAACTGGCGTGTCACTGCTTGACCAGTGGGTAGTTGATAAACTGATCTGAATATCGATAGAAAGTCTTTCAGCCAATTGATCTGAGTTACGCTTGCAGCCCTGAATGTATGAAGTTCGGTTTGACTGATCCTGTGTCTATTCTGCGATAGAGGTGGAGAAAGATCCTCTCAGGCTTGTAACTTGATGTAACAAGTTGTATCAGAGTAGGGTGGTCACTGAGCAGAATCTAACGATACTGGCACTCAAAGTTTTAGAATGGCTCAGTGCTGGGTACGGTTACCAGGTAATGATCGACCCTTTGGCAAGGGTCATGTCGCGATATACTTATTAACCCGGTGACCATATACTTTCCTTTCAGGGCATCAAGCAGCCCCTTGATCAAGGCGGCTGAAAGGGAACTCTATGATCGCTGGGTTAATAGTCATCGGATTAATAGAATTATCCATATAAATTGAAGGGTATTACAATCAAATGGATTACACACGGCGTTTCGGTGGGATATCTCGACTTTATGGTAATGCTGCTCTTGAACGATTCAGTGACTCCAGAATTGCTGTAGTTGGTGTCGGTGGGGTGGGTTCCTGGGCTGTTGAGGCACTTGCCAGAAGTGGCGTTGGTAACTTAATACTTTTTGATATGGATCATGTAGCTGAATCCAACATAAATCGACAGCTACCGGCGCTCGAATCTGAATTTGGCCGGGCAAAAGTTGATGTTTTGTCTGAAAGGGTAAAACAGATTAATCCTGATTGTTCTGTCAAGTCGGTTGATATTTTCATAGAAGAAGAGAATCAACAGGAATTTATCGACCCGGAATTTGACTATGTTATTGATTGTATCGATAACTATAGAAATAAGGCGTCTCTGATCGCTTATTGTAAGCTACAGAAAATACCTCTGATTACGATAGGTGGCGCTGGTGGTCAAAAAGATCCAACCAAGATACGTCAAGTCGATCTAAGCAGAAGTGAACAGGATCCTCTACTTTCAAAAACAAGAAAACTGCTGAGAAAAAAATATAATTTTCCAGTCAATCTAAAGAGGCGCTTTGATATACCCTGCGTATTTTCTCTTGAGCAGCAGATTATTTCTGCTGAAGCATCGTGCTCTAATGCTGGTGAAAATGGACAAAGCGGACTGAATTGTGGTGGTTATGGTTCTGCGATGATGGTAACCGCGAGTTTTGGTTTGGTGGCTGTATCTTATGTTCTCAATAAATTGGCCGACAAGCAATGTGCCTAATCACAGGCGCTAATTGGTCTTCTGCAAAAGCTTCTGGATGGGCACTAATTAGGATTTTGAGCGCAGGCGACAGTATAGGTTTTGCCCTGTTTAAGTTTTTTGTAATTGCCAAAAACCTCGCTCAAATTACGCTTCATATATTGGCGTAGGCCATTGATTGTAACAACATACAGCATACCGCCTGGATTAAGTCTTTGTTTGGCATCATTCAGTATCAGGCTTAACATCTCTTTACCAACTTTCGCGGGAATGTTTGAGGCAATAACATCAAATCTGAGTGAAGGGTCTATATGATCGAACGCATTGCTCAACATCGCTTTAGCATTTTTTAGATTATTACGCTCTGCGTTTGCGTTACTATAGTTTACCGCCATAAAGTCTTTATCGACCATGAGAGTTTGCCCATCGGGAGCTCGGCGTGCCATGTAGAGCCCAATAGGTCCGTAACCACACCCAAGATCGAGACAGTTATTATTTGGCTCTATTTGCATCAAATTGATCAGTAGCTGTGTGCCATCATCAATCTCTTTGGGTGAGAATATTCCCCATGTTGTATGAAAAACGAGATTTTCCTCAGCAAGCTTTGCTGAAAATACGATATCCTTTCTCCATTTATCGAGATTATTGTTATTTTTCATCTGAGTCATTGTGCAGGAATTTAAACTCTGTATGAGGTGTAAAGTGATATGATTATCTGAAATAAATCTATAAATCAATTAGTTATGGATTTAATTGAATGTATAATCGAGCTTTCGCTGTGGTAATCGATTGCAATGGGCCTATATTCAGAGTTTACTTCCATGATAAGGGAGGGGAAACTGGATGCGCCCATAGATCTGCTTTGCTGAATCTCTTCTAATAGTCGACTGGCAATAGTATCACTATAAAAATATGATTCAAACAATGACTTATCAATATTAATCTCGGTTGCCAATCTGATAAGTGTATTATTGTCAGAGGGATTGAGTGCCCTTAAATAGTAAGCCTGTTGAATGGCAAATATCATTTTATCTTCATTTATCTTATTGATTTTTCTTGCTGCGATAACGGCTCGACAGGCAGGATAGGTAGATCGACGCGGGGTATTTTCAGCCCAGAAATTGTAATTAAATTGTGTCTCAGGCACCTTTGTTTGAATATTCCGCCAGGTGGCTTGCAAGTTTAAGCGCATTTGAATATCCATTGGTTTGTTCGTGTCTGGCGCCAAGCCACCGAGCAGATTACTGGTTGTTGTGGAGGAGGGTAATTTGGCAAATAACCGATCTAGGGTTGGGCGAAATGCCCAGCACCAACTACACATAGGGTCATGTATATAATACAGATGGGCCATTTGGTTTATCGATTACTTGATGATATGGTTGACTATTTAAACGAGGCTAGATAAGGAATTTATTTCTCTATTATAGTTTACTGAAAGTAAAAGTATTAAAGTGGGGGAATACTGTTAGGTTGCTGGGTTAAGAGTGTTCATGTAAGTCTGCTGTTTTGATGCTCGATACAATTTGCAGCAGCTGAATCAGTTGACAAAGCGATTAGCTAATGTGTTGCATTTCAGTGGTTTCCAATATGCGATGCAAAGGAATATTTATGAAGTCATGGATGAAGATACTGTCTATTATTTTGCTATGGTGTGCGGTTAGTGCTGTATCGGCCACTCAAACAAATTGGCTTTCGCTTGAGAGTGAAGGTGTACACATCCATAAATTATACGGCTTGACAGGGAAAGACTACTTAACTGTAAATGTGTTTTCAGTGCCAGCTCAGAATGAGGCGAAAGCAATCGATAAATTTTATGAGTTAATCGATAAGGATATGAATAGAATCAGTAGAATATTTACTCAATACCATGTGCAACTGACAACTATTCCAGGAATATCTGTGATTACAACCATGCGGCGTTGCTTTATGAATTCCGGTAAGCCAACCCTGGTTCACTATCATGGGTTCTTTATTGAGGATCAGCAGCAAATGTGGTATGTGAGAACAGAGCTGAACAATAAGCTATCACTGCTGACTCAACACTACAGTGAAATACTAGATCATCTGTTTATGCAGATGGATATTGACTCAACTCAGTAATAATAGATAAGTGTTCGCAAGCCGATCTGCTCAAAAGTATTTATAGAATTTCAGTTCAATTTATACAATAAAGTCAATCAACAGTGATTTGAGGATAAGAATGTGCTTAAAACTGCACTACTAAGTAAGCTGGCGTTTTGGCTCATCGTGATTGGAGTATTTGCATTAATTGCACCAAATCCTGCCTGGCCAGAGTGGTTGGCGAGGATGACATTGTCTTCTGGAGTTGCGCTTGGGTTGGTTACCGTAGGAATTCAGCTCTGGAAAAAGTAAAGGACACAATGAAATAGTTTACTTGTAGGCTCTAGTGGCGGGGCTTTGAGTGTTATCGAATTTACCGATCGGCCAACAAGTCAGCATGTCGATAGAAGTTATTTTGGGGAAATCATATTGATCTTCTGTTGCGCATCGAGAATTTCTTGAGCCAGTACTCGAAGTTGCATTCGCTCAGATCTGGCTTTTTGACGTAAAAGCTCAAATGCAGAGTCTCTATTTAAATTATATCGCTCCATAAGAATGCCTATTACAACATCCACGACTCGGCCGGTTTGGATTGCTTTACTATAACGCGCTTCTGTCTCCTTCAATCTTCGTATATTAGAAATCCATTTCAAAGCGCTATCGATATCTGGTAACAACTCAAGTATATTCTCCGGTTTGCTGTCTAAACTATTCGATATTTTTTCGATCTCTTGGTGGCATATATATACAAATAGTATTTCCAAATCGAAAAGTCTATGAGTTAGGTGAGAGCCATTACTTCCATAGTATGAGCTATCCAGCAGGACTAAATCAGGCTTAAAGTTATTTATTTCTTCCAGCGCTAACTCTTTTGAGTTGACTCTCTTTATTTCAACATCGGCCCAAGCCAGCATATTATTTAGTTTGTCTAGATTGGTATCTGAAACGAGAAGCAGTTTTTTAGGGCTCATAGCAAAACTCCAGCATTAAAGAATGCTTGTGAGATGTTCGTCATGAGGTAAATTCGTTAAGCCAAGTGCATACGTAATCCATGGTTTCGCCAAAATAATAAATTGAGTCAGGTAATGCTTAATTAATGCTCGTGTTATCATGATTAAAATCAATGGATGCTCCTGGAGTATAATCGATTTTTCCATGGTATCTGGAGATCAGGTTTTCGGCTCGGCAAGGCAGGCCAGTAAGATAACCTTGCGCGAAGTCACAATTGATATCCATTAAGTATTTCAGCTGAGTTTCACTCTCAATACCTTCAGCAGTAATTGACATGCCAAGGTTATGAGCCATATTTGTTACTGTTTTTATCATTTGAACACTATCACCGTCATCTTTAATTCTCGAAGTGAATGAGCGATCAATTTTTAATTTACTGACACCAATTCTCTTTATATCATTCAGTGAAGAGTAACCGGTGCCAAAATTATCTACTACAACTTTTATTCCAAGCTTATTTAATTCATCAAAGATTTCTATAGAATCTGGAGTCATCTCCATAATAATATTTTCGGTGATCTCAAGTTCAAGGGATGCAGGAGATAGATCGGTTTCGCTCAGTACTTGCTTAATAAGCTTAAGCAAACTGCCAGATTCGATTTGAATGCTGAATACATTAATAGCAAGATTTACATTGATACCATATTTTTTTCTCCAGATATCTATTTCAATGCAGGCATTTTTTACTGCCCAGTTACCAAGCTGCAAAATGAGCCCTGTCTCTTCAGCGATTGGTAGAAAAACAGATGGTGATATTTCACCGTGCTCTGGGTGTTTCCAGCGTAATAGTGCTTCTAAAGTTACAATGTTTCCTGAATTTAAACAAAATTGTGGCTGATAGGTTAGTTCAAGTGTGCCATTTGAGATATCTTGTCTGAGATCATTTTCTATTAAAAGTCTCTTCTGCTGTTGTTCGCCGATTGTTGGAGAATAGAATGTGTAACAGCTTTTCCCCATCTCTTTTGCGCAGTACATTGCACTATCTGCAAATCTCAGCATGCTTTCACTATCCTGTGCATGCTCTGGAAATAGACAAATTCCAATACTGGCTGTGATGTGTAATTCCCGAAGGTCTACAGAAATAGGAGACTTAAAGCAATATTGAATTTTCTGAGCAACGGTTTCAGCATGGGTGTTACTGGTAATGCCTGAGACAATGACTGCAAATTCGTCACCACTCAATCTTGCAATTGTATCTGACTCCCTCAAACTTTTACGTAATCTAGAGCCAATTGCATTGAGTAGCTTATCGCCTGCGCAGTGACCAAGACTATCATTAATCTGCTTGAAACGATCCAGATCTAAGTAAAAAAGCGCGACTATACCTTTATCTCTGGCGGCCTGGGTAAGTGATAAATTTAGTCGGTCAGTGAAAAGAGTTCTGTTCGGTAACCCGGTTAGATTGTCATAATAGGCGAGCAGATGGATTTGATTCTCAATACTCTCTTGTTGGCTTATATCAGAAAATACGGAGATATAGTGCGTAGGTCTGCCGTCAGCGCCTTTTAAAGTTGATATGTATTGCCACTGAGGATAAATTTCACCGTTTTTTCGACGGTTCCAGATGGTGCCTTGCCATCTTTCTGCCTGTTTTAATGATTCCCACATGCACTGATAAAATTCTTCGCTATGACGACCAGATGAGAAAAGGGTTGGTGTCATGCCAATAGCCTCTTCTGCTGTGTAGCCAGTAACATCAGTAAATTTTGGGTTAATTTCAACGATGCGCAAACTCAAATCAGTTATAAAAACAGCGTCTTTGAGTGCCCCAATGATCTGTTTGCTTGTGTAATCGTCCATGGAATAGAGAAAAACCTGATTCTGTAGTTAATTATGAAAGTTGTTTATTGAGATAGCAGAAACGTCATTGTCTTTACTATGAAGAGATGCAAGTTCCATAGAGTAGTAAGAAGCGTACTGCGCCTAATTTATTTGTATTCCTTTGCTATATAGTAGATGACCGAGTTTGATTTTCTATATGGTAGTTCCAATGGTCAATTAATAAAAATCGTTTAATTAGTTTGAGGAGCGTAATCGCTCTGAGGCGGGGAAAGGGCCAATATATATTTGGCATCGCAGGGAAAAGGCGATACAAAAACATCATAATTTAAAGACTTACAGTTTATATCAAGTTTAATTTTGTAACAAATCTTTTCGAAGTAAAACCAATAATTATACTCAGGTATTATCCTCAATTACCTTGCTGAGTTTGATTTATTGGGTTTGTAAAAGGGAAAGTGATGTGATGTTAATAACGGGTGTTTGTAAATTGTTAAATACATACTATTTCAGTATGGAAAGCCGGCAAGTTACACAATAATCATCTGACTTTGGTTGATTTCTGATGCAATTTCATTGCACACCTGCAGCTCATCAGGTTGAATTTGAGTGGGATCAAATCGTGCAGTTAGGTGGCTTTTTTTAAATGCAAGCCGTTAATAAAGAGCCGCTGCCAAGTTAAATATACGCATCATTATAGAAAACCGCTGGATTCAGTGTGTTGTACACTGCTGTAGAATTTTGCTTGGCTTCTCAGCTTTTTTCAATAGAGGCTTCAACTTGATTAAGAAGATTGATGATCGTTTCAGAAAGAGGAGGGATTTTCTGATAGAGGATTTCAGCCTCTTTTGTCAGGCCATGCTCTTTCTTTTCGATGATCTTTCTGATGAGTTCATGCAGTTCGTGGTGCGGTTGTTCAATTAAACGCATTTCGGGAATGTCGCTATATTGATGCAGGCCTTCATTGTAGTACCACTTGCCAAGTACACAATCGTGATCAGAGACTGCTTCTTCATGAGAGAGAGATGACATTCCGTCGAGAAATGAGCGCAGCCTGGCCTTCCATGCCAGATGAGCCGACTTGGCGGCACTAAAATCGAGTCCACTGTCCCCAGAAAATTTAAACTGCTGAATTACTCTCTGTAAGGTGGATGCCAAATTGCCGAGTGAGTTCACTGTTGCTGCCGTAGAATTCGCCTCGTCAGCATTATTTTTGCTGCTATCTTTAATGGCATAGATATTTTTGTTGATTTCCTCTGCAACCGTGCATTGTTGCTCTGCTGCTGTGGCAATTTGGGTATTCATCGCACTGATTGTTTCTACTGCTTGATTGATGGTGGAGAGGGATTTCAGGGCGTCATTGGTTAACTGGACATTTAAATCGACCTTCTCCCGTCCGGCAGACATGACAGCCACCGCTTGCTGAGTTCCGTTCTGTAAAGACTGTATCATGTTTTCAATTTCACCTGTGGATTCGTGAGTGCGGGTTGCCAGACTACGCACTTCATCGGCGACTACAGCAAAACCTCTGCCTTGTTCGCCGGCGCGTGCTGCTTCAATAGCCGCATTTAGAGCTAATAGGTTGGTTTGCTCCGCAATACTTTTAATAACATCAAGAACACTTCCGATACGCTGACTCTCCTGTTCGACATTTAAGATAGACTCCTCCGCTAATTGCACCTCCTTTGCAAGCTCTTTTACAGCAGCAGAGGTTTCACTCACTACTGTACACCCTTTATCTGTTTCTTTGTTCGCTGTTCTAGCCGATTGTTCAGCAATCGATGCATTCTTGGCAACATCAGTGATGCAAGCTGTCATTTGACTCATTGCTGTTGCAACTTGCTCAGTCTGTGTTGCCAACTGCGCTAACTCGTCATTTCCAGATTGATCCAAAGAGATCATTAAGTTGCCATCTCCGTTGGCAATGTTCTGCATTGTGCTTGTGGCCCTTAAAATCGGCTCAGATATGGTTTTTGCGATAAACCAACTGATTGCAATACCAATCGTAAAACCAAGCACAAACAAGCCCACAACTAACTCAAATACAAAGACAGTGTTATCTTGTAGTGAAGTGCTTGTCTGATCGATTGATGTTTGGAGTTGGTTGACAAGGCTTGATAGGTTGTTTTCTATAGCGTGTAAGTTGGCATTGAGACTGTTGCGCACCAGTGCAGCATCACTTCTCCACTCATCACCGCCATGAATCTGTAGCAGTTTTGTGTAGTGTTTTTTGAATGACGATATACTCTCTTGAATGCCGGTAATCGCATCGGCCTGGTCCAATGTTAATAATTCATTGTGTTTTTCCAGCTTTATTAACAATGACTCAGCTTGCTCTATGTAGAGGTCAGTGTTGGTGATGTTATTCTCACTTCTAAAGGCGAGATAACCTCTAACCCCGTTAATTACCTGACTCCATGAGTACCTCAAGTTGGCTAGTTCTGCGAGTATTTGTTTACGCTCTATAGAAGCATTTTCATCCATCTCCGACATGATCATTTGAGATGTCAGTTGCATGACTTTACGATTGATTGGGTTTATGCTTTGGTTCGCATAGGCAATTCCAGGAAAAGTTTTTTCAAAGGAGACGGTCTTTTGTTGCAGGATATCAGCAGTTTCTTCGAATTTACCAAGATCTTCTGTCAAGGTGACTAATGATTGCCTAAAATTATTCTCTGGATATCTTACCGCGGCCTGCTTCAGTTGCAGCAAAATGTCTTTGCAGTTCTTGATTGCTGCAGTGTAGTCCTGTAGGTGGTAATCCTCTTTGGTTACGATGTAAAAGCCAAGTGATGCGGTTGCTTGCTCAATATGAAAGGTGAGATCTTTTGCCAATAGCAGGGTGGGCTGGCTATCAGTTACAACTTTTTTAACATCGTGATTAACGTCATCAAGATTGATCAGCGTTATCGCCGTGCTGATTGAAAACAGAGATAATACCAAGCCAAAACCAAACCACAATTTGGTTTTGATCGATGAGAATATAGAGACAGCTTGCATGCGCGCTCTCCTTGTATAACCTATTGAGCAATTTAAAACCTGTTGTGTTGGTTGCTTAGTCAGGTTAAATTGTTGTTTTCCTACAAGCTGCCTGTAGGCATTCTTTAGTAGCGACTACTTCTAGGAATCAAGTTGAGCTTCCTTAAGGAACCACTGATGTGTTCGTCAACATAGGTGTATCAATAGAACTGCTTTTGGTTGCACCGGTGATGAATTGATCAGAGACTCCCTCTTGATATATTAGATTCCATTTGCATACCAACAAATAGTCGACGTTATAGATAAAAACTTTAAGAATTATATGACTAAAATGTGCAAGAGCTATGTTATTTCGCCAACAACACTTAATAATTTTGGGTTCACTCGGTCGGGTTATTTCGAGTCGAAATCAATGATGAGTGGTGAGATAGAATAAAATGAACGGTGTAATATAATTGCTCTGACTCTTTTCCTTCTACTCGAAGGTGAGATGGATGGGCTTCGTTAATTAATCTGGAAATTGTTTTTGTGAAGAGCTTTAGTGCGGGTATTGCTATTTTTATGGTTCTGTTTTGCTCAACCGGGAATGCCGGATGGTTGGAGGCGGTTGAACCACCGGTTTTCCCAGCAAACATTGAGTTGACTGACCTTAATAGGGTAGAGCATGTGCTTTACGAATCTAAAGGTAAAGTGGTGCTGGTTAATTTTTGGGCAACTTGGTGTCCGCCCTGCATCGAGGAGATGCCCTCTCTGGTCAGACTGGTGGATGGTATGGCCTCCGATGACCTGCTGGTACTTGCGGTCAATGTCAACGAGAACAGAAAAAGGGTTGCCGCCATTGCCAGCAAGATGGGGTTCAATTTTCCAGTGTTGCTCGATAATTCCAACTCGGTGGCTAAGGCCTGGGATGTCAAGGTTTATCCCAGCAGTTTTCTTATCGACAAACAAGGTTTATTGAGATTTAAAGCGATTGGCCCAGTGGTGTGGGATAGTGATGAGTCGGCCAGCCAAGTGACGAATCTGCTGGCTGAACCCTATCCATGAACCACCACAAAGCACACACTTTAGCCTGCCCAGCTGATCTTTTTAGGATGATAGTTTGGCTTGCCGCGTTAATATTTACTCACCGGCAAAAGCGATCGTTTATCGGCTGGCTATTGGTTAAAGTCGTCTAAAAATAACGGCTTTGATTGGCTGCCAGCACTGAGTATTCTCGGCCAGCGTTCATACTCTGAATCTTCCAGTTGCGGTGTGATGGTAACCACATAGACCCGGCGTTCATGCTGCCAACGTGCAATCAGTCCCTGGATCCATTTGCCAGAGGTAACATCGAACCAGCGTCGCGCCCCTTCAAAATCGATCTCCATGAACTGCTGAACATCGAGCTTGACCGGTTGTGGACGCCAGCGATCCCAATGTCCGCCATAGATGGCATCGAGTCTGGCCCAGCCTCCCAGAGGTAGCTTGCCGGCCTGCTGTTTTCTCCGGCCCCAGGGCAGCAGCGCAATGTCCCCCTGTTTTTTTCGCACCGGTAGGCAGGCGCGGGAGTCGGCAAACGCCGTACGAAAATCTTGATTGTTAAAAGTGTAGTAGACAGCAGTACACATCTTGTCAGGTCTGGATTGTGGTTCAGGGCTCTGAGTGATTCATCAGAATCGTCTCTCTGTGACCAAAGGGCTTCCAAGCAGGAGCAATTACATTGGGCATTTTGGAGCGGCTGAGCAGACGGGTCGGGGCCAGGGTAAACTCTCCGTAGCGTTGGTTGATCTCGTCCATGACTTGGTTGAGCTGTTCCCGCTGCTGTTGTCCTGGGTTTAGGAAGTCTCTTTGGTGGCCGGTCGGTTTCGGGTCGAGTGCGGTGACCTGCACCTGAAAGCAGCCTTCTCCCGCCCAGTAGTTGTCCAGCAGGTCCTCGCACATGGCGAGGATATCCGGGGCATGATCCGTAGGGGGGTCGCAACGGTATTTACGGCTCAGGAAACCCCGATCAAGCCGTAAAGCGATATAGAAGTGGCTGGCGCGAAACTGATGCAGACGCAGTCGTGCGGCGACCTTTTCGGTCATGTGCAGCAGAAAGGTATCGATAACCTCTCGCTGTTTTGTGTCGGGAGGCATGACTTTACCATGGCCAATGGATTTGGGGGTGTCGACCTCGGTTTGAACCGGCTCGGGGTCAAGTCCTTGGGCCATCAGCCAGATGCGTCGTCCCGGGTTGCCAAAGCGACGGCCGATTTCGCCGATTGGCAGACGCTGCATGTCGCCACAGGTATAGACGCCCCGTTCAGCCAGATAGCGACC
>JARRQD010000043.1:0-18923 GCA_037382205.1 Candidatus Thiodiazotropha sp. | reverse complement strand
TACAGAGATTTTCTCAAAGCAGTAACCGGGAAGATTTAGGGCCACTACACTGGCAGGGTATTCATTGAGTCCACAGGCATCCGGCTGCTGTAAAATCCATGCAAGTTGATCGGGTGTAAGCCTCTCTCGATAAGTGTCCACGCTCTCTCTGGCTATTTCCATATTGATGCCGGAATCTCGGAGTACAGATTCGCTGAGCCAAACATTCGTTGAGATCTCAGCGAGGCCTCCGACAGCCTGAGCAATCAGTGTGTCGGCTAATGCGACGATAGAGTTGGCTTTAAACAGTGCCCGAAAAGCACAACGACTACGCCTTCTGTGCTCAAGTGTATAGGCAATATTGGCGACGCTCAGATCGTGTTCGACAAATCCCTCGTTTTCAGCAATCCTGGCTTGAAGATACCGACCAAGCTCGAATATTGCACCACTAATGCCGGCATACGACTCAGCGCTCACGGGAATATAAAACGCCTTAGTAGCGCCATCTGCCGTTATGGACACGGTTTTCTCGCCCGACCGCCCGGTGGCACTGCGCAATACCACATGTGCATTGCTACCACCAAAACCAAACGAGCTTACGGCACAATATCGCGGGCTTAATTGTCTATCTTGCCAGGGTTGAAGACAGCGGCTAACTTCAAATCGGGTACTTGAAAAATCTATGCGCTTATTTGGTTCTGTGAAGTGCAAGGACGGCGGCACCTTTTCGTGCTTCAGGCAGAGCACACATTTAATCAGCCCCACAATCCCAGCCGCATAACCACAGTGACCTATGTTCGACTTGACCGAACCAACCAAGCAGGACTCGGGATTGCCTTCCGAACCGCCATAGACTTCCGCCAGTGCTTTTACCTCGATGGGATCCCCCAGTGGTGTGGCGGTGCCATGTGCTTCCACATAACTGATCTGGGAGCTTTGCAGCGACGAGCGCTCGAGTACCTGTCGCATAAGCCTCGCCTGAGTCAGTGAACTCGGTGCGGTGATACCGTTCGTCTTGCCATCGTGATTGATACCGCTGCCACTGATGCTGGCGAGTATCGGATCGCCATCGTGCCGCGCCGCATCCAGTCGTTTTAAAACAATGGCGGCGCAGGCTTCTGAAAATACAGTGCCGTCGGCGGCGACATCAAAGGTGCGGCACTCACCCTTGGCCGATTGCATACCCACCTGGCTGGTATGTATATGGGCGATAGGGCTGAGAAAGAGATTGACACCCCCGACTAATGCGAGCTCGCACTCTCCCCGATCGATACTGGCGCAGGCGAGGTGGACGGCAGTCAGCGAAGAGGAGCACGCCGTATCGACAACAACTGTGGGGCCAGCCAAATTGAGATGATAGGCGATATTTGATGCAATCAGAGAGGCTGATGTTCCGGTAAACGCCTTGCCTTCCTTGTAGAGCCCTGCACTATCCAGCACGCGATCATAATCCCCTCTGGTGGCGCCGATAAAAACCCCGCAGTCGCTGCCATCAAAGTGATCGCTTATCAGGGCGGCATTGTCCAGCGCGCGAATGGCCTCTTGCAGCATCAAGCGCTGATGCGGGTCCATCAGTTCCGCATCGGCTCTGGATATTTTGAAATAGTCGTGATCGAAGTGATCAATCTCATCGATAAACCCTCCAACTTTGCTGGAAGAAGTACCCTGGTTACCGGGGTTCGGATTGTACCAACCGGAGAACTCCCGCCACCGGTTTGATGGAACCTCGGTAATTGCATTTTTTGCGTCGCAAAGATTTTGCCAGAACTCATCTGTGGTCGCTGCCCCCGGGAATAAACCCGACATGCCAATTACAGCCACCTCGGCAGCAGTCTCCCGCTTATCCCGCGATTCGTGATTTGTCTGCTTTTGCATGACTGGAGCGACTGGCCGCACACTTGAGCAGTGCTGGCTGTGCCCGGTACCATCCGTATTGTCGGCGCCGTCCTTGATCGCACCAACCCGTTGCAGGAACCTGGACCGGTCGGTGCGAAATAGCTGTACACCCTCCATCGCAAAAACAGGTTGACTGCCAGCTTGGTAAACCACGATATCGGCAAGCAATGAATGATCGGCTGATTGCTCCCGCAGACGCCATCCAACAGTCAACTCAATAGCTTCGGGAATGCAGAATAGGTGCGCCCTATCAATCCGTACCGGCAAAAATGTAGCGCACCGACCTTGCTCCTGCTCAATGTCTTCCCCGGTGGAAATTAACGCGGTAAAGCAGGCGCCAATTATTTGATGGTCACTCCATGCACTGCCGTTCTTCACAGTCTCGTCCCTGATCAAAAGCCCGCTGTGGAAAGCCTTATTACTTCCGGTCAACGCTAATGACCCATAGCCACGCCCAAGGCGGATAGCCGATGTGATACCATTTAGTCGAATCTGTTTACCGCGACTTCTCTCTTTGTTGAACTGGGGAATCCAGGTTAGTGCTTGTTCTTTTAACGCTTCCATCGACTGTTCGCCAACCCGATGATAAGCCGATCGAAAGTGAACCGCAGGACTGCTCTGCCCAGGCGCCAGGGAGACAATACGAACATGGGATTGTGCAGAGTCGATAGATTGTTCGATTCTCAAGCGGATGGTTTTTGAACCTATCACGATCAGCGGCTCGACAAACACCAAGTCGGACAGGGATATGTCACTACCCGCTCCAGAGGCGCTTAAAGCATCGATACTCAGGCCAATAGCGAGATCGGCCGGTAGACACCACACGCCATATACATAGTGTTCATGGCGTTCTAAAAATGCCAAATCCACATTCTGCTCATTCAGCAGCACCCAGCCCGACTTCCCTCCAATTGTACCGCTGGTACGATCGCCCACAACACCACTGGGAGGTGTTGCACGATAGGCTTCTGTATTAGCACGATGCTTAGGCCTGCCACCCACTGTTTGAGTGGGCACTTTTTTCAATAGTGGTCGTAACTTTTTCATCCTGACACCATCTGTGAATCGAATTCAGGAGTGTCTGAGTGAATTAATTGCAAAGCGGGTTCAGAGCCTCTTGGTAAGTGTACGTAGAGCCCCTGTTCCAATCCCTCTTCCACATGCCGTGCAAGCTGGCGCACACTGGGATAATCGTACAAAACGGTTGTCGACAAGGCCAACCCCAATTGGCAATTAACCTTATCAAGCCACTCCAGGCCCACTACTGAGTCGAGCCCGATTTCGGCAAATACAGTATCCATCTGCACATCGCTTCGATCCATATAGAGCACATTGGCTAGTTCGTCGAGCAACACGCTTGAAATATCTTTAGACGACTCTGTCTTTACACTCTCTGGAGAGGTAGTGAACCCAGCAGGCTCGTTGGGTGTAGGTGGAGCCGTGGCCGAAGATATGAATTCAGCACCATTGCAGTGATCGAACAGTCCATTTATATAATCCCTAAAGGCGAGCAAGGTTGGATAGTCATACAGGGCTGAGGTATCCAGTTGTATACCGTGCGCCTTGCTCAAACCGTCGATCCACTCCAGTCCGACAATTGAGTCCAGACCAATATCACTAAAGGTAGTGGTTTCATCAATATCCCCTGGTTCCATAAACAGGCAGGCTGCAAGGCTTGCCTTTAAGCCTTCCATGTCTAGTGAGTTTACGGTTGGTTTGCCGCGTCTGTCCGTCTTCTCGCCACTGGTGTTAACAAGGCCGACATGTAGCCTCTCAGCTTCTGACGATCTGGAAACCGGTAGTGCTCGCAGAGTCACATTCATTGGTTTGTTTATCACCGCATCACTGGGCTTAGAGACTTTATCTGTTTTTTTCACTTGCTCTGGTGGGATTTTATGCGTTACCAAGACCTGTTTGCTGTTTTGAGTTGAATGGATTTGATCGGAGCCGGGCTCAAAAACCCCTGTAGATGTACTTTTAACTGGCTGAGCGACAAGGACAATACCAGATGCATCAAGCGTGTCTATATTTAACTCCAGCGCATTCAGCCCATCACCTTCGAACAGCGGCGTAACCTCGACCGTTAACACAGTGCCTCTATCCAGCTCCGCAAGCTTACTCTTGTCGATATCGAAAACGGCGTCTGTTTCCGTTGCTCTGCGGCAAATCTCGGCAAGCGCAGTTATCAGTGTGTTTGACTCGGCATGGTTCTGTTTGGACTGCGCCTCATTGAATTGTACAAAAGGGCGCAATTCAAAGAGATGCCTGTAGAGACTGGACAAATTTTTAATTGAGTAGCCGACTACCTGATTACTACCATCAGTGGTAACTGCTGTTCCGAAAGTTTGAACCCGGTTGGCAGCAACGGAGGTTCGCTGCATTCGAAACTCCTTTCGATCAAATTGGTAAGTGGGAAGTTCTGCTTTTTTGTATTCCCGCAAACCGAATAACGTTGTCCAATCTATATATCCACCAAATTCCCAAAAACGCTGCACCTTCGCTAGATCGCCGCTGAGCAACCAGTTACTCAATAGCGCACGCTGATCCGCCAGATCCAGCAACTCGATTTCGTTAACATTGGCACTATCCTGACCATCACTATCCGCAGAGGCCAGATATTGTTGAATTTTCGTGTTGAGTTCTTTCACCGACGCCGCAGTAAGCAATACTCGATGCTCCATTGCGTGACGCCCCTCCTGAAGGGTACAAGCCATGTCAAACATATCATGCGAGGTTTTGTCGGCTAAAAAGCGTGAGAAGATGTGCAGATAGTCGATTAGCGCCTGTCGAGACTGCGCCGAGAACGGAAAGTGTATACCGCCGTTTTCAGGTCGTGCTTCTGTGCGATGAGAGCGAGCATTTGTGTCGGGGAATTCCGACACAATAAGGTGGGCGTTGCTACCTCCAGCACCAAATGAACTCACCATTGCCCGGCGTTCTTGCTGAACTCCCTGCACAGTAGGTTGTGACCAAAAGGCAACCTTCTTCTGCAGATAGAAAGAGGAATCATCAAAGTCAAGATTCTGATTTTCGACCTCACTGTGCAGGGAGGGAACCTTGATTCGATGCTTCATCTGAAGAAGCGTTTTGGTCAAACCGGCGATTCCCGCAGCAGCTTCGAGATGACCAATATTGGACTTCACAGATCCAATAGCACATGCCTGTTCCGGTTCACCATCCGGGTCAAATGCCCTTTCCAACCCGGCAATTTCGATAGGATCACCCAGCGACGTACCTGTTCCGTGCGCTTCAATATAAGAGATCGATCGCGCATCGATTTTCGCAGCATCCGTGGTTGGCAGTAGTAGCCTTAATCACACCATAAATATTATCTCCATCGGCAACTGCTTGCGACAAACGTTTGAGGAAAACCGCACCGACACCTTCTCCTGGCACATAACCATCACCACCCTCACCAAAACTCCTGCATTGCCCATCTGAAGAAAGAAATTTGTTTCTGGCCAGCCAAAGATATTTGCTCGCGGAAAACGACAGGTTAACCCCGCCCGCCAGAGCTGCCGATACTTCACCTGTACGTATACTGTTGCAAGCCAAATGCAATGCTGAAAGAGAGCTCGAGCATGCGGTATCAATAACCATGCTGGGACCGCACCAATCAAAGAAATAAGAGACACGATTGGGGATGTTGTAGAGAAGCCCTGTGGGTGTTTGTAGATTACCTTTTTGCGTTTCTTCGATACCCAGGCTTACATAAGGTTGCCACAGTGCCCCGACGTAGACACCGATATTCATCCCTTTTAGTTTTGTGTAGTCGTACCCCGCACTTTCGATGGTACTCCAGGCTGTTTCTAGAAATAGCCGTTCCTGCGGATCGAGCTTTTCCGCCTCACGTGGAGAAATATTGAATAATGCGGCGTCAAATTTTTCAACATCATCGAGAAAACCACCTCTCTCGCAGCCCTTGAGATCGATAGCTCCATCCTGTAATTTAAGTGCTTCTGGATCGAAGCGATCGACTGGGGTCGAGGTGATGTTATCAACACCGTGTAGTAAATTATCCCAGAGTTCATCTATAGAGTTTGCACCGGGGTATCTGCCTGCCATACCAACAATAGCAATATCGTTCTCACCAGTGTTTGCGACCACTGGTTTTCTGTCGCCATGCTGGTCTACTCTCGTGCCTACAGAACGCCGCTGCCGCGCATCTGGAGGTGGCGGCTGTGTGACCGTTCTCTCCTCCTCGATTTCGTTGGCGGTAGTCATAACCAGTTTCTCAGCCGTATCCTTTAAATCGGCATTCTGGGTACGGACAGCACTATTTGCATTTGCCACATTTGCATTTTTTCCAAGTACCCTGCCGACGGTTTCAGTATTACCATGATCTGCAGACGAATCATAATGCTCACCCTGCTGAAGGACATGGGTTATTACCTCCTTTTCAACCAGTAATTGAAAGTGGTTTTCTACAAAGTAGTTTGCCAGTTCTCCAACAGTCTGATACTCATACAACAAGGTCTTGCTAAGGCTTCCAAACAATTCCTCCAACTTTTGATTTATATCTATAACCAAAATAGAGTTCAGTCCATACTTGTCGAGCTGTTCCTCAATATCTATTTCCGCGGCAGACAGACCGACGGCGGTTGCGACAATGTCTATCAACATTCGCTGAACCGATTCTAAGTCACACTCCGATACTTCCTTATCGACTGGGTTCGCGGTGATCATTTCTACCTCTGGTTGCTTGTATGAAGTCAAACTCTTAAGTGTGATGCCACTCATCACTGCGATTAACTCTCGCTTGTCGTTGTAAACTTGTGCATCGTACTTTCTGATCATACTATCGTTGGCTAACTGGCGACGCTGCGTGGTAATATAACAGGTAGAGGAGAGAGGCCGTCCAATCACTACCTCATCGACACCCATCGGTATGTAGGAGGTATCCTCAATTTCATTCGGCTTGTTGTTAAGCAGTGCAGCCTGCAGCACGCCGGTGAGGAGCGTTGGGTGCAGCAGGTAGTCTGGAAGCGTATTACGGATACTCTCTGGTAAGCGACATTCCGCAAACACTTCTTCCTGGCTGATATGGGCGTACGACATTGGTCTTAACGTATCCCCGACTAGTAACCCCTCCGCCACGATATATTGATATATCTCGACATGCTCACGTTTGAGTGGTAAACGACTAACAAGTGATTCAATATCCAGCATCTCCGACTGCTCAAACGCACCAAGACCATCGATTACCTGCATCTCTCCAAGAGCGTAGACAACCGCAGGGGATTCGCCATCACAGCTAATGTGATAGCTGGTGGTTCCTGGCTCCCTGCCCTCCGATAGACGAACCACCACCTCGATCTCAGCACCAAGCGTAGAGAGTTGTTTAGCCCAGAAGTTATTTTTCAGAACCATTCGGTTCACATTTGGCTTGAACGAGTAATCCTGTGCATACGCCTGGGCTGCAATTTCCACAAAGCAGGCGCCCGGTACATTAAAGCTTCCCTGGACAACGTGGTCTCGCATAAAAAACTCACGATCGGAGAGCCGCTTTCTATAGATGCGTTTTTGAGGCTCACACAAGAGTATGTCCAGTAGACCACTGTGAATCGTTCGATTTAGATCAACGGGCACCTGCCTGTTGGATTCAACCTGGGGCGGCTTGGCCACACTGTCCACAAACGACTGAATCTGACCGATCGTATTCAGTTCGAAGAAAGTTACAGGATTTAGATCCGTACCAAATGTTGCATTAATTTTATCCGCGAGCATTGTCAATGCCTGGGAGTCAAAACCCGCCGTGCTAAGGTTTACATCATCATCAATGGGGCCGGGCTTACTGTTCAACTCAGACAGCATAAGTTCAACTAATTGATGAACTGAAACCTGGTGGTCTCCAGTAGTAGCAAGACTTCTCTCGACATGTGTAGATGAACGCTCAGTCCGCATACCTGAAACGACTTTTAAGCTGTGACGTATCTTCTCGGTATTACCTTCAATGGCAATAAAGTTATTTAAAGATGAGCGCGACTCACTGCTAAGAGCAAAGTCAAATACTTTTCGGGCTGCAGTCCACATCATGGGTTCCATGCCAAAAACTTCCTTTAGATGGCGCTTTTGCGATGCTGAAACAGTAATTCCAGCCTTTGCCCATAACGGCCAATTAATTGAAACACATCGACCATACCGCTCTCCACGAGCTGTTTTTAAATTTCGAAAGTAAGCAAAGCAGTCTAAAAAGCTATTGGCGGCAGCATAGTCACATTGCCCCTGATTAGGCATAAGCGCCGCTACCGAGGAAAACAGAACAATAAAATCGAGTTTATGATCGCGTGATGCTATATCCAGATTGAGTGTTCCTGACACTTTTGGTGCAATAACACGGGAAAATGAATTAATTGACTTATTAAATATATATGAGTCCTCTATAAGACCAGCACATTGCAATATACCATTCAACTGAATACCTTGCGTAGCAATTTGATCAAACAAGTCCCTGGCGCGTTCTTTATCAGATATATCCGTTTGCCAATAGGTCGCTGATCCCCCCAAAGATTGAAGTGCTTGCATGGATTCCTTGATTTTATCATCTTGCTTGCGTCGACCGACTATGTGTACTGATGCATCAAACTCAGAAACCAGGTATTCAGCAAACTGCAGCCCGATGCCACCTGCACCACCACAGATCAGGTAGTGCCCACCCTGCTTGATAATAGTGTTACCCAGAGCGAGTTGACTGGCGGAATGTGAATCTGCAGATTGTATATAATTCTGCACAACGTGAATCTGTCTGATACCCTGAATATATCGTATTTCTCCAAGTGTCGAGTTGTCGTACGACTCCAACTCTGCTAGAACATGCACCTCCCAATTGAGCATACTCTCCTCATCAAGACCCAGTGTCCTGATACGGATATTGGGGTTTTCATACTTCAGCGTTCTGGCAAACCCGGCAATCATTGATGCCTGACAAACAGCCCACTCACTTAAGTCGTGCACATATAAAATATCACTTCCCTGTTTGTGCTTGTTACGCAATATCTGCTGAACTAAATTGAGCAATCGATATTGCGAATCCTGTGGAAATTGTTCAGACTGTCGTGCAAGGTAAACCAATGAACCACTTAAATCAGTTCTCTGCAAAAGCTCATGAAACCTCGAACTATTGAGCGACGAAATGTCACTCGGATCAGCTTGCAATCCTATATGGCAATTGGCTGCTGCATCTTCCTGATAAAAAACAACCCTATCTCGATGTTGGATCAAGTATTCAGGTCTTGCTACAGGTTCTTCTGAATAGACAAGTATCTGAGTTGTTGTTTGGGCTCTGGTACCAATTGAACATTCGAGCCAATTTGTAGTATAGATATGGGAGTTCAATGTATTGGTAGTGTGATCACGGCTGTTAGCATTAGAAGGCTTGTAGGGTCTCTTGATAAAGCCATCAAATCGACAAATTTGTTCACCTCGAAGAGTAAACAGACCCATTCCATACTCCTCAATATCTCTCTTGCTTGATACTCTTGATACGCGAGCAATGCAACGATTAGGAATCGCCTTACCACACCAAACAAAACGATTGCACATAAAGGGAACCTGTTGTTCCGCCATTTTTGAGTCATGCAAACGATTGTGTAACAGAACCACTGCCTGAAACACGCCATCAAGGATGGTTACTGTAGTCTGAATCGTGTCGCAACCTTCTGTGCTACACGTTAAAGAAGCGGTTAATTCATTGTCGTACCAGTAGGCATGTTGAATCACTTTAAATGCAGATCCGTAATCAAGGCCTGAGTCGCTAAGCTCAGTATAAATCTGCTCTACGCTCGATACACTTTTGCTACCTAGTGGATACTCATTTATATTCTGCTGTAAAAGCATTTCTGTTGAGACGAGATTCTTGGCAGTAAATGATGCAATTACTTTGTCAGCCGCTTTAAATTCAATATATTCACCATTAGATGAAGTTTTTCTATCGCATATAAAGTTCGTTCCTGAATAGTGTTTGTAAGAACATGGCCTCATCCAATTGATGTCAGAAATATCAAGACCACAGCCCGGCTTGTCACTTGAATACTCATTCAATACAAGCGCCAAATAGGCAACACCAGGTAATATCGCTGTACCCTGCACCACGTGATCACAAAGAAATCTCTGTTTATTCGGTATGGAGATTTGATCATTGACACCTGCAATATTCATATTTTCTTCATTGTCTGAATAATTTGCCCCACATATATCACTTACATTCAAACCTGCGGTGATTCCGCGCGGATACCAGCATCTCCTTCTGGCAAAAGGATAGCCTGGTAAGGGTATTCTGTATCCTGAGTCGGCAATATCGTTACTAATGTCGGCAAACTCGATTTGACCGGATTCCCATGCTTTCACACGTTCGATGACTTCCGAGAAATCACCAGCACTGGTGAGACCAGCTGACTTATCGGGCTGTGCATTCTCTGCAAATTGATTGACATTCTGTAATAGCTCATGCAGGCTGTGAACGACAAAGCACTTTCGATGCTTTTCAAAACGCCGTCCGTTCTGCAGAGTATATGCGATATCCGATAGTCTTATGTCGCACCAGGGCACGGACAAAACTTGCCCGAGTTTTTTTGCGAGAATGCTCAGCTGGCCCTTACTGCCGGCTGTAATAGGCACTAAATGAAATGTGCCTCCATTTTCATTGACTAAATTACCAGGCTCACTTATTTTTTGTGAAAATTTCTCAACAATCACATGCGCGTTAACGCCACCCATACCAAATGAACTAAGCCCTGCGCGAAGGTTATATGATCGTTCTCCGTGTATCTGCCCCCAGCTTACATTTTTTTCTGCTATACGAAATCTTGTAGCATCCATATGCAAAAGTGGGTTTGCCTCCCTATAGTGCAAGAGTTTAGGAATTACCCCGTGTTTCATACTAAGCAGTATCTTGATAATACCTGCCACACTCGCAGCACTTTCTAGATGACCTATATTTGTCTTTACCGAACTCAAGTAACATAATGATTTGGGTGAATTTACGTCGACGCCATAGGCTTGTTTAATACCCTCAAATTCAACTGGATCGCCAAGCGGCGTGCCCGTTCCATGCGCTTCTAAATAGGAAACAGTGTCAGGTGTGATATCCCCATCACGCAGAGCATCGCGTAGTGTTTCAGACTGAGACGATGCTCTAGGTGCCGTAAGAAAGTTTCCTCTACCTCCGTGCGACACAGAAATGCCTTTAATAACGCCCCAAATATGGTCATTGCTCTGCAGTGCATGCGATAATTTTTTAACGAATATTACACCCACACCTTCACCGCGGACGTAACCATCGGCGTCTTTATCAAATGCCTTACACACACCTTTGCTTGACAGCATTCCAGATTTTCCGTGAGAGACATACATCGTCGGTGACAATATGAGGTTAACGCCACCGACAATAGCTGCTTCACATGTTCCTGAACGTATATCCCTGACAGCGTTGTTCAGCGCAACAAGGAAGCTAGAGCATGCGGTATCTATAACTTCACTCTTTCCCCTAAGATCAAATAGATAGGAAACCCGATTGGAAAGAATTGAATGAACTGTGCCGGTTGAAACAAAAGACTCGATCTCTGCGTTTTCTTTACGCATTAACTCTGCATAATCGTTCTTTGAAACACCAGCATATACGCCAACTTTACTACCCGCCAGCTGCCAGATATCGTATCCAGCATCTTCTACGGCGTGATATGCCTCCTGTAAAAATAATCTGTGCTGAGGATCTATATACCGCGCTTCTGTGGGAGATATATTGAAAAATAGTGGATCAAATTCATCCACACCATCGATAAAACCACCCCACTTGCTGTTTGTTTTGTTTTTATCTTTGGCAGGGTTTCCAAAATACTCTCGCCATTTCCAGCGGTCCTCTGGTATTTCAGAAACAGCATTGATACCGCATTGGAGCAATTCCCAGTATTCCCGATAATTCTCGGCACCTGGTAATTTGCAAGACATGCCAACAATTGCGATGTCTTTTTCACAATCCACGTTCGAATTTCCTGTCAGCTGAATAGAATCATCATAAGACACGTAAAATCCTTTTCCACTAAATTATGTTATATACCAATAGGCTATGCAGGTTGTTTAGATGTTACTACTATGATTAATTAACTATTTTGTATCTAGCAGGTAAACCAATACTCGTACTTACTGCTCTACTTATTACATCGAAGTAGATCTTATACGAATCGCTACCATATGCTTTAGCCTGACACACCTAACTAAAAGCTATTTTAAAGTATAGCGTTTGCCCATCTGCTTCCCAACAGCTTGCATGAACTGTTACCTCTTTATTACAAAGTAATCTAATAATGGCAGCCGATAAAATACGTGTCCATCAAGCTCATCTTGAATCAAGCTGCTCTTGCCTCGATTACGCCAAACCAAAATCCTGTATCGACGACATCCACCATATCGAAACCGGTTTCCTTAAAGAGCCTGTCAAACTCCTCGACAGTTCTCTCACGACCACCTGTTATATATAACATAAGTAAATCATAAAACGGTGTATTCTCATATTTAGGCTTTTCATTAATGACGCAATCAGATATCAATAATCGACTTCCCATTTCAGCAGAACTTCTGAGATTACGTAGAATTTTGACGCACTGATCGTGAGTCCAGTCATGTAAAATTTGACGCATAAAATACATATCCGACTTCACAGGTATCGAATCGAAAAAGTCGCCGCCTATTAAAGAGCATCGATTTTCAAGCCCATTTTTCTTAAAATGTTTCGCGGTTCTCTCAATAACGTGTGGCTGATCAAAAACAATAGCGTTAATGTTTGGATACTCTTTTAGTACTCTAGTAGTTGCTTCGCCGCTGCCACCACCAATATCGGCAAATGTAGACACGCCATCAAGAGAGAAATGCTTAAGAAAAGTATCTGATGCGCGTGTGTGCGCAGAAATCATGGCTGCGTCAAGTAAACTAGCAAGTTCTGTATTTTCTGCCACATGATTAAATACCGGCTGGCCATAATATTCTTCAAAGGGTACTTTTCCTGATTGCACGCACTCGGATAACTTACTGATTGCAGGGAATGGACATGGGACTGCATTGATCAAGATAGCAAAATCCTTAAAAGTGTGCTTTACATCACTGCGTAAATATGTTGATGCATCGTTATTGCTGAATTTTTTACCTGGTAATGATTCAAAAATCTCCTGATTTGATAGCAAACGCATCACTCGATAGAGATAATCTTCATCGGATTGCGTTTGCATAGCCAATTCTGAAATAGATGCCACTCCATCTCCTATTTTGTCGGCTATATCCATCTTTGCCACAGTATAAATGCACTGGGAAGTAAGATAGCCAAGCGTCTCTCGGAAAAGTTTGTTGTAGCCTTTTTCACTCATTTATATACACCATTTAATTATCTGTGGAAAATTTGATAAATTACATGAGCTATCAAAAAACCTGATAGCTGATTTATATTTATTATTATTAAATTAAGCGCAGGCTCTTGTTATAATTTCACGGTGAAGATCATCGAATGTTCCATCTTTGCCAATTACATTCAGAGGAAGGATAATAGCCAACTCTTCTTCTAGATAATTCATGAGTTGTAATGCCATGATCGAGTCCAACATCTCACCTATATTAATATCAGCCCTTAACTGTGATTCTGTTAAACCAGAAATATCTTTCAAGCCACGCTCAAGCGCAATCCTGCAGTCCTCAGAGGAACTTGCTACAGCCATTTTGGGCTCTTGTTGCAATGACCTGTCGGTTAGCGAGTCTCTCAAAAGCCGTACCGCTTCTTTTTTCATGATTTGAAAAACAACACCTTTCACTTCGGCAACCAATGCTCCTGTTTTGTCGTAATATGAGAAATCTGACTCCCAGCGATTCTCGATATCGGATTTATTTCGTAACTCAGCCAGTGACCAAAGCTCTTCATAAGCATGACCAGAGTTATCGTTGTAGATGACAAACTTATCAATAGTTGCCGCAATACAGGTTGCTTCAGTTTGGCGTACTTTTTCAATATATTTGTTTGGAACAGTTGCCATAGCTATTGGCAGTGACATATAGATTTGTAGAAAATTAGCAGGTAAATCAGGTACACCAATTAAATGCTTTGTGGAGGCAAAAGAATTGATCAAACCCAGTGCTTGGTATTGCTTTCGCCAAACACCACTTATATGGTGATAACTTGGACCTAAAATGAATTCCTCACCCCAGAAATACTTGAAGAACTCCTCAGTCGAAAAGTATTCTGTATAGCTACTCAGATCGCTGCTATCAAAATTTGTAGTTGTTACCGGTGGCGTGACTACTGTATCTGACAGGACCGCACTTGAACTAAGCACCCACTCACTATTCAAAACATTATCCTTGTTTGAATAACAGAGGATTTCGTATCGGTATTCACCACTGCTACCACGTACGACCCGCGTTTGCACGGGATAGTTATCACCACTGTTGAGCATTATCGGTTGCTGGACAATCAGGTTATCAATATTTGTAAATCGGAATTCAGGATCAATTTTTCCAACAGAGCTGAGCGCGAGGTGTATATAGCCAAGCGCCGGAAACAGTGCATAGTCAAATGTCGTGTGGTCACCTATTAATGGGTATGTGTCATAACTCAACATGTTAAGGTGACTAAATATATTGAGCTTGGAGTGCACTGGTCCAAGCACAGGGTGTGGCAGAGCAGACGCACTTTTTGGATATGATACTTCTTCATCACGTACAGTGTGATAGTCTTCCTGCCATGCGTTTGGAATAGATTCAGGCTTAATCGTACAAAACGCAATTTTCTCCATTCTACAAAGCACATTGCTTTGTTTATCTAAAATTGTAGCTGAGCCAACGAACTTTGTATTTCCCTCATCCGACTCAGTAATTTCAGCAATAACATACAACTTATCGCGATCCAGACTTTCATAGAAAGTACAAGATTCGTAACCAGTTCCTATAAAAGCTATTCCAATATCTGCATGATAGCGAATTGTTGATTCTGGCAGAGCCCCTTTAAATACCAAGCCGAGCAAATATGCTGTAAAGGAATCTCGGTCGAGATCGTGTGCATTATTTTCTTTAAAAAATTCCTGCGGATTGGCTTCTCCTATCGCAATCTTTCCATCTAGCCGATGTACTGTGTCACATAACCGGAATTCTTTTCCGATATTAAATACACTTCCCCAATATGATTCATAAAAATTCTGTCGCGTCAGCACTTGTGTACACTTACCGATCATTTCATGAACATCGTATGGCGGTACTTTTTCGTTGCTTTGTGGTGTGCGTAGGAGATCGATGTCGATGGATGAGTACATTGATTCGATACTCATGTCGACACAATCACCAGGAAACATTTTGACTCGATAACGCTCCTCGTCTAGAGCTAAGCTTGCCTTATCAACGACTAATTTCAAACTTATGGTCGCTTTGGGAAAGTCTATGGGCTTAATCAAGACCACATTACAAAACCGAATTGTTTGACAGGTATCCACACCACAGAGATCTCGAACAACACGTTGTGCCAACTCTAAGTATATTGAACCTGTCAAAATTACTTTATTGAATATTCTGTGTTGTCGAATGGTCGGGACTGCGTTTACAGATAGTTCGAATTCATACAGTGCGTATGAGAGCATATTGACGAATAGCGGATCATCGCAATCGCCCCGTGCCATAATCGTTTCAACTTGCTTAGCCTTATTTTTATCGACAGGCTTAAACCAACAGCTCACTTTCTGATAGGGTGCTGGCGCCGATGTTACATCAATGGCCCGAACTGATGAGGCTGGTCCCTCACTCAGTATAACATGGGCATTTGTGCCACTCGCACCAAATGAGCTTATTCCGGCTATTCTTTGCTTTTTTGCAGGCCAATTGCAATTTTTTGTAACAACCGATATTTTTGATGAATCCCAATCAAAGTGATCGTTGGGGGATGTAAAATTAATATGCGCAGGTATTTCTTGGTTGCTAATTGCCAGAACTGTTTTGATCAGCCCGGCAATTCCGGCAGCCGCCTCAAGATGGCCAATATTTGACTTAACTGACCCTACATATAGCGGGTCGTCCCCAGAACGACCTTCACCTAATACAGCTTGTAGAGCCTCAAGTTCGATCGGATCACCCAGGGGTGTACCCGTACCATGTGCCTCGATATATGCAATATCTTCAGGATCATAGTTCGAACGGGTTAATGTGTCCTTTATTAGCCGTTTCTGGGCGATTGAACATGGAACAGTTAGACCGCTTTTTTTGCCATCATGCTGTACGCAAGACCCCTTTATTAAAGCGAGTATATTGTTATTGTCTACGGTTGCCTGCGCCAAGCCTTTTAATATCACAACACCACACCCTTCACCCCGACCGTAACCATCGGCAGTGTTATCAAAGGTTTTACATCGGCCATCGGAAGAGAGCATATTGCCAGACATCAGCGCCTGTGTAATATCCGACGAGAGCATTAAACTGACTCCACCCGCAATCGCCATTTCGCATTCACCCCTACGAATCGATTCACACGCGTTATGTACTGCTACCAAAGAAGATGAGCAGGCTGTATCTACCGCTATTGAAGGACCTTTTAAATCCAGGATATAGGAAACTCTACCCGCACTGAAATTCGAACAGTTTCCTGTAGTTAAATACATATTGTAATTACTCGGATCCATTTCCTTGACGATCTGTTGCAGATAGTCACCCCCGGTTATGCCACAGAAAACACCGGTATTCGAACCCTTTATCATTTTATCCGTCAAACCAGCATGGCCAAGCGCCTGCCATACCACCTCCAAGAACAGCCGATGCTGAGGATCGATCATGTTCGCTTCCTTTGGGGGTATTTTGAAAAACAGGGGGTCAAAATGCGAAAGATCTCTGTGCAGATAACTGCCATAATGATGTTTCCATTCAACATCATTATTGGGATATTGTTCAACTCTTTTTCGGTCAGCGATGGGCTCACCAGCTGTGTTTGTCTCGCTTTTTAATACATTCCAAAATTCCCTGACGCCAGTTGCTCCACCAGGAAATTCACAGCCTACCCCGATGACTGCAATAGGCTCATTAGCTTTTTGTTGTATATAGTCAAACTGATTTTTTAATCTTCGAATTTCTCGAAGAGATTGCTTTATGAGAGTATCGGAGTTGCTCTTGTCAACTGACATTCCGTATCAACCTCTATATTATTATTATGACCTACAAAAACTCTCGCCAGCATCACTAGGATTGAGTATTTATAAAGTTAAGGAATATTTAAGTTTTTATCTGGAAGATCAGAATAACAATCAAATCAAACTTTAGTCAAATTCATAATTAGCGATCGTTTAAATCTTTCATGATTTATGTGAGATCTACATGAAGACGATTCTTATCAACATCAAACAGCCATGTTTGCATCAAACTATCTTCTTGATTACCGCGTAATTATTGAAAAAAGTTTCTCAATGAGAACTTCGAGAATTGATATAAACTAAATTTTCTTTATAGTTACCTGTGCTACTTATTGGTTTTCAGTCCTACATGAAGATAATATCTTTAACATCTAAAACAACGAAAGCGATCTGAAGCTCAACATTACTTATTGTGATACACATCCTCCAAATATCTTGAGTTAATAATGTATAGACACGCCATAATCTCGATGCAATATATTTTGACTCATTTGCAGTCCATATTTAATCAGAGTACAAATAGTGTTGAAACATTATCATTTACTTTCTGCTCACAATTATATACGTACATGACAAACGAAAATTGACAATGAAAACATCTAATATTCTTCTTAAAATACTTCGAAAGCATTCACAAACTCATGGGAACCGAGCTGCCTATCGCTTTCAGGATTCCCGATCCGACACATTAGAAACATGTACTTATTTCGAACTAGATCAAATATCTGACTCAATCGCCAATTGTCTTAGCGATAGCTTCAAAGTAGGCTCATCCATAGCTCTTCTTGGCTTAAGTGACAAACAAAATATCTGTGCATTTTTAGGAGCGCTCAAAGCCGGCATGATTGTGGCTGTAACTCCGTCTACTCACAGTAAAAACCAATCTCTAACAAACTACCGTGAAATCATACAAGTTGATGGTTTTATTGTTGACCAAAGCACTTACAATTGCTGTTATAATAATCACACTACCACGAACTTCGTATACAACATCGAAGATTTATCTCGAGAACTATCACATTTTCAACTTAGAGACTATCCAGACGAAGCCATTGCCTACAGGCAATTCACATCATCGACGACTCATGCAATTCGCAGCATAAGTATCAATCATAAAGAACTACACCATTGGCTTGAGTTCAGCGCAAAATTGCAAGGTGGAATGTTTGAATCATCCAGTCTTTTCTGGGCACCTTTATCTCATTCCATCGGTTTGTACTACGGTATGTTTTTGCCGTTGTTCTCCGGGGGAGACGCCATCCGATTACGTATTGATCGTTTATGGCAGAATGCTGTAAGTATGTTGAATTACATATCCTCAGCCAACGTTGGTGTTGCTGGTGGACCTATCAGTTTACTAAAATTAGCTATAAATCAGGCTCATTCGAACCAATATAATGCTGAACATAATTTATCACTAGACTTCTCAGCGCTTAATAGTCTGATTCTATGTGGTGAATCCGTAGATACAAATCATGTTTTGCAAATCAATAAGTTTTTTACTAACCGAACTTTCAAAGGAGAAATTACTGATCTTTATGTATCGGCGGAATGTCCAGCAGGTGTACAGGCTTTTGAGCTAGATAGCAGGAATGAGCAGCGTTGCTCAACTTCTACAAATCCACATTTACAATCAAAATTTGTTACAGAGAACTCTGCACCAATTAAGCCCCTATCTATCTATTCAAACGGTGAATTATATATCAATAAACAATATATCGCAGCATCGGCGCAAAGTCTGCTGAGCGTCCTAAAAGAATCGATGAGACCAAATGAGCCCTCAGTTCCAGATGACTATTTACCAATCTGCGAACATGTGGAAGTATCAAATTACGGTATTCGGCACGTAAGCAGTCCAACCAAAACAAGCAATGTTGACCAAGCAAATACTGAAAATTCCTTTGCCCCCCC
>JARRQD010000042.1:13950-16923 GCA_037382205.1 Candidatus Thiodiazotropha sp. | reverse complement strand
GGGAGGCGATGACATTCTTTTGGGTGACGCGGGCGATGATGTCTTAAATGGCGGTGAAGGCGATGATCGCCTGGTTGGCGGAGCCGGAAATGATGAGCTTGCAGGGGGGGAGGGCGATGACATCTTATCAACCTCGGCGGGTACAGATATTCTGCGCGGAGAAGCCGGGAATGACGTCTATCTGATTGGTACTGGTGCAAGTGAAAATACCATCATCAATCAGAACGAAACGAATGAAGATGCCTATGACAGAATCGTCTTTGAAGATGGCGTTACGCCAGAAAGCGTCATGTTGTCTTGTGATGGGGCAGACCTGATCATCGAATGCGGTGAATCGCTAACTCGTGTCAGACGGTATATAACTAACGTCAATTTATACAATCAAAATCAGATAGATCATCTTCAATTTCAGGATGGAACCTATTGGAGTTATCAGGATGTATTAGCCAGGTTGCTTGAAGGCGATGATACCGATCAGACTCTCGTTGGCTATGAGTCAGATGACCGGATCGATGGTGCCGGTGGGAATGATTCAATCAATGGGATGGTGGGAGATGATCAGCTCTTCGGTGGGAGTGGCAACGACCACATAGATGGTGATAATGGTAATGACCAGCTGACCGGCGGCACCGGGGATGATCGTCTGGAAGGCGGTCAAGGTAACGATACCTATTTTTTCCAAAGTGGCGACGG
Organism: Candidatus Thiodiazotropha sp.; assembly: GCA_037382205.1. GTDB lineage: Bacteria > Pseudomonadota > Gammaproteobacteria > Chromatiales > Chromatiaceae > Thiodiazotropha. The sequence goes on along the minus strand of JARRQD010000042.1, from coordinate 16,230 downwards.
CCTGGATGAAATCTTTGACCTCAATGGTAATAACAGGATTGAGTATCTAGACCTGCTGTCGAGTCAAGTCGATCTGAATCGTTCTGGTGACGATCTGGTGATCACTGATTTGGTCGGCGGGGGAGAGATCACTGTTTTGAATCAGTTCGGTGGCATAAACAACTCTTCTGAAATAATCCCGATAGAGGCGATTCAGTTCTCTGATGGAGCTGTCTGGGATGCTGAAGAAATACTGAATCAGATCACTAACGGTGGGGCCGGTGATGATGCTATTGAGGGCACATCCGAGGCAGACAGTATTGATGTGCTGGATGGTAATGACGATGTGTTTGCCCATGAGGGAGATGACATCGTTAATGGCGGTACTGGAGACGACTATCTCTTCGGCGAAACAGGCAACGACCTGCTTATTGGGGGCGATGGTGTCGACTTTGTTCTGGGTATGGAAGGTGATGATTACTTGGATGGCGGGAGTGGCGATGACTTTTTGATTGCATCCAACACATGGCCTGATCGCTACGAGCTATCCGATTTGAGAGAGATCTTCGCGACAGATAACTATGCGCTGGAGGCCTGGGACCACGCCTGGAATCTAAGGGCTACTGTTGCGGAATACGATATCTTGCTTGGAGGTGAGGGTGACGATCTACTGATTGGCGCCGGTGAGCTGGATGGTGGAATCGGGAATGACCGCTTGCTAGGAAGTGGTGTTTTATACGGAGGTAGTGGTGATGATCACCTGATTGCTTGCGGGGTGCTTGATGTAGGCCGTAACGAGCTCTATGGTATGTCCTTACTCGATGGCGGTCAGGGGAACGATACCCTCAAAGGGGATGGCAATACGGCGTACCGCTTCAATCTGGGCGATGGGCAGGACAGGATCCACAACAACTGGAACAATAGTCAATATGCCCTGACTCTTCAGGGTCGAGTGATCTTCGGTGAGGGCATCGAGGCCGATTCAGTCAATTTTGAGCGCCAGGGTTCGGACCTGCTGGTGAGATATGGTGATCAGAACGACAGCGTCACCATCACCGATTGGTTTGTGCGGGTAAACGCGCCGGGAGGGTATCCCCATCATAATCAATTCTTTTTCCAGCTTGAGCAGTTCGAGTTTGCCGATGGCAGTGTGATTACGGCTGAACAGGCCGAGTCAGGTTTGACATCTGATGTAGGGCCTTATGAGGATGAGCCTACTCAATCTGAAGACCCAGTTACTCTCGTCGATGATGACGGATCTCATCAGTTCTGGGGCTCGTCTGGTGACGATGATCTCTCTGGTGAAGGTGGTGATGACGATATTAATGGCTTGCGCGGCGATGACAGGCTTCGTGGCGGAAGCGACGATGATAGGCTGGCTGGGGGGGATGGCAGTGATATCTATCTCTACGCGCCAGGTGATGGCTTCGATATCATCGATAATCGTGATGACCACGGTGGCCATGATGTACTGCGTTTCGATGAGGGCATCTCACCTGAGAATATCTCCTTGACCCGGGATAGAAATAATCTGATTGTGACTATTTCCGGTAACGGTGTCTTTTACAACGGTGCTGTTTCGATAGTGAGTTACTTTCAAGACGACGGTGACAACATCTACGCTCTCGACGCTATCGAATTCTCCGATGGCACCAGCTGGGATTATGACTATGTCGCCGCTCATCTGACTCTGGGAACAGAGGGTGACGATGAGCTCTATGGCAATCTCACCGGGGATGAGCTGCAAGGTTTAGCCGGGGATGATGCGATTTATGGTTCAGGCGGTGATGATCAATTGACCGGTGGTTCGGGCAATGATCGCCTCTATGGTCAGGAGGGCATGGATAGCTTAATCGGCAGTGAAGGCGATGATTGGCTCTACGGAGGTAGTGCCAATGATACTCTGCAAGCTGGTGCGGGGGCCGATAGGTTGGTTGGTGGGCAGGGTGATGACTCACTCTCGGGAGGCTCCGGAGACGATTGCTATCTTTATAGTCTTGGCCATGGTGTCGATACGATTGACAACGCTGGTGGTGGCAGTGACAGGATCTATTTTACCGATGTGGATTCAAGCCGCCTCAGTTACCATCAGGATGGTGATGATCTGCTGATTGTTGTGGATGGGGATCTTGCTCAATCGATTCGCGTGACGAACCACTTTTTGGAGGGAGATGCTGTGATTGGTCTCATTCTGACGGGTGAAGGCAGTGAAATATCTGCTGAACAGATAAGTGGACTACTAACTCCTTTGCCTGAGGCGCCAGCAGCTGATTACGGCGATCAGGAAACGCCTGTCACAGG
>JARRQD010000042.1:0-13923 GCA_037382205.1 Candidatus Thiodiazotropha sp. | reverse complement strand
TGTTGGTGACGGTTCGGCCGTTGATCCTGTAATGCCTCAGACTCCATCTGGAGACGATACCCTGACCGGTAGTGATGCTCAGGAGACATTGATCGCCGGAGCGGGTAACGACACCCTTGCCGGTGGCCTTGGTAATGATCTGCTGCTCGGTGGTGCTGGAGATGATACCTACATCTTCACCGGTGGGCAGGATAGCTTGCTGGAAACCTCGGGTATCGACTGTTTACGTTTTGAAAACGGTATCACCTTCAGTCAGGTTGCCTCCGGGCTTCTCAAGTCAGGTGACGATCTGGTGTTGAGGGTTAACGGTGGTCCCGATCAGATCACGCTGCGAAACTTTTTCCTGGGTGGCGACTATTTGGTTGAAACCATCGAGTTCGCCACCGGGGGATCAGCCACTGCTGAGCAGATCTTCGGCGTTTTTGGGCTGGCCATGCCTGCCGGGCAAGCGGATTTCTCTCAAACCCTGATTGGAGAGTCGACAGATGATGCCGCTTTGAGTGGTGGTGATCAGGCCGACTTGATTCAGGGTTTCAACGGCAACGATCAGTTATTGGGTAATGACGGAGAGGATCGTTTGGAGGGGGGCAATGGCATCGATACGCTGAATGGCGGTGCCGGCAATGATATTTTGGTTGGTGGACGGGGTGATGATACCTATCTCTTTACCGCGGGTGGCGGACAAGATCTGATCGACAATCAGGGCGGCGGTTTTGATACGTTGCAATTTGACGGTATCGATTTCAGTCAGGTCGCCAGTGGCCTGATGAGATCGGGCGATGATTTGATCCTAAACGTCAGTGGTGGCGATGACCAAGTAACCCTGCAGAATTTCTTTCTGGGCGGTGATCACACCGTTGACCGTTTTGTGTTTTCCAGTGGTAGTGAAATTAGCGCTGAGCAGATTTTTAGCGCCTTCGGATTGAGTAATCCTGATCCTCAGGGTTCACCTGCTTATCCCAATCTTCCAGATGAACGGGGCTATGAAACGGTGACGCTGGGTGATGGTAGCGATTGTCGCTATGTTGCATCCAATGGTAATGATTTTATCGATGGTGGGGCCGGAGACGATCAGCTGCAAGGCAATGGGGGCAATGACTATCTGATGGGCGGGATTGGCAACGATCTCTATCGGATTGGGGCGTCTTCCGGGCAGGATCGGATCAACAATTTCGATGCCGGTGATTCTGGAACGGACACGCTTCGGTTTGAAGAGGCAACGGTCGACGATCTGTGGTTCAGCCGCACGGGTGATGATCTGACGATTACCCTGGCGGGTAGTGATGATCAGGTGACGATCGACCAGTGGTACAGCGATCCGGCTCTAGAGGTGGATCGGATTGAGGTGGGTGGTTCTGTGCTGCTGAGTCAGCAGGTGGATCAATTGGTCATGGCAATGGCAAGTTATGATGCGCCTTCTGGTGTTGGCAATGTGATTCCGCAGGAGGTGAGGGATACCCTGCAGCCTGTGTTAGCGGAGAGTTGGCAGGCGAGTGCTTGACCAATAATTCGTGCACTGCTCCCTACTATTCGATCATTATCAGTTACCGACAATAGGCCATCGAAAGACGGCCCTGTCGGTAAGCTGTCACCCAATGAGACTGTGAAGGTGAGCTCGCGGCTTTCTACCCTGTTTGAGCCAGGAGTTGTTTCCGGTAGGTCACCAGGTCTTCAATGGTCAGAACCGGCATCTGGTTATTTTGAGCAAAGCTCACGATTTCGGGCAGTCGAGCCATGGTGCCATCGGGGTTGGTCAGCTCACAAAGCACACCAGCCCGTTTGAAACCGCATAGATCCATCAATTCGACTGTGCCCTCAGTATGGCCACGCCGACTTAACACGCCGCCTGGTTGGGCGCGTAAAGGGAAAACATGCCCAGGCCGACAGAGATCATCCGCTTGCGCATTGTCAGCAATGGCGGTGCGAATGGTTGTGACGCGATCGGCGGCAGAGACGCCGGTGGTAACCCCCTGTTTCGCTTCAATGGAGACCGTAAAGGCGGTGCCGTTGCGGCTGCTGTTTTGTTCTACCATCATAGGAAGTTTTAATCGTTTGATGAATTCGTCATCGAGACAGAGGCAGACAATGCCACTGCACTCTCGAATCAACATGGCCATCTGTTGATTGGTCACTGTTTCGGCAGGAAATATGAGGTCCCCCTCATTTTCTCGGTCTTCGTCATCCACCAGCAATACGCCGCGACCATCGCGCAGTGCCTCAATGGCGGTTTCGACCCGTTGCTGGCTATCGCCAAAACGTTTGAGAAGGTTGTTCGATTCAATCTGATTCATGGTTCACTCCAAACAAGAACGGTATGAATCAGGGCGTAAGGAAAGGTCAGGTATTCACGTGGATCCTGACAATAGGAATCACTGCACCGCTCTTGCGAGAGATGCCTTGGTCTTATCCTCTCCCATCCGGACTGTCACCGTCGGCTCCGGCCTCTCACCGGATCTGCTGACCCCTCCACAAGGGAGGGCGCTCGCGGGCTCGCTCCAAAATCAGGAGCATACCGCCGGTAGGGAATTTCACCCTGCCCTGAGAAATAAGATACACACATGGTGTGCGGAGACGCCATTCTAGGTGGCCAACTAGGAAATCACAATGCCAATCCGCATTGCTTTTGTCCAGCATTCGCCGGGATAAAGAGACTCGAATTAACCACTCACTCTTTCAGCTTGATCACCAGACTGGTAATGCCGTTCTGCTTGGCCAGTTTGCGGGCGCTGTTGAGCTGGGATTTGGTGCGATAGGGGCCGCTACGCACTCGATGGTAAGTATCCCGATTGTTGATGCTGACTCGTTGAATCTTGGCTTCGATCCCGATCAGAGCGAGTTTGGCCTTCAGGCGATCCGCATCCTGGTGTTTGCGAAACGATCCCATCTGCAGGATATAGCCCCCACTACTGGGCTCCCGACTCGCCTGGTGATTCTCGCTTGGGGCGGGTCTGTGGGGGGTAACCGGTGGTTCTGGGGCGACGATCTCTTCATCAGGAATCACCACCTCCATCTCTGGCAGGATGGTGTAGAACTCGAAGTTGGGTTTTGGCGCCGTTGTCTGCTGTGGCTCCCGGCTCTGTTGGGGTTTGGTCGCAATCCCGGGGATCTCATGGCTGCTGAGTCGTGGCCCCAATTGCAGCCAGGCCAGGCCGGCCAGAAACAGCCCGGCTACCAGACCGCCAAAAAAGAACTGTCCATGGCTGCAGCTGGCTGGGCGCTTTTTCTTGCTCCCGGCTCTGTGTTTGTAGTCGGCCATGAAAGTTACATCTTCTCGGGGGCGGAGACGCCCAGTAGACCAAGGCCGTTGCGAATCACCTGGCGGATGGCCAGGATCAGTTGCAGACGGGCGTCACGCAGCTTGGCGTCTTCCACCAGGAATTTGTGCGCGTTGTAATAGGTATGGAAATCGGTGGCCAGATCCCGCAGGTAGTGGGTCAATTGGTGCGGCTCTTCGTTGAGGGCTGAGAGCTCCAGCGCTTCCGGGTATTTTGCCAGGGTGGTGAGCAGGGCCTCCTCCTGAGGTTCGCTGAGGCAGGCGTAATCGATTGTGTTCGGATCACTGGCTAGGGTGATCTTCTGCTCAGCCGCCTGTTGCAGCACACTGCAGATGCGCGCATGGGCATACTGCAGGTAGTAGACTGGATTGTCATTGGACTGGGATTTGGCCAGATCCAGATCGAAATCCATATGCTGCTCACACTTACGCATCACGTAGAAGAAGCGGGCCGCATCGGCGCCCACCTCTTTGCGCAGCTCCCGCAGAGTGACGAACTCACCAGAGCGGGTCGACATCTGCATCTTTTCACCGCCACGGTAGAGGATGGCGAACTGCACCAGCAGTACGTCGAGTTTGTTCGCATCTTCACCCAGTGCCTTGAGGGCTGCCTTGACCCTCGGCACATAGCCGTGGTGGTCGGCGCCCCAGACATCGATGACCCGTTCGAAACCCCGCTGCAGTTTGTCCAGGTGATAGGCAATATCCGATGCGAAGTAGGTGGTCTGGCCATTGTCGCGCACCACAACACGATCTTTTTCGTCACCGAAATCGGTGGAGCGGAACCAGAGTGCGCCGCCTTTTTCATAGAGGTGCCCGCTGCTGCGCAGGCGCTCGATCACCTGGTTCACCGCGCCGGACTCCATCAAGCTGCGTTCGGAGTACCACTCCTCATAGTTGACCCCGAACAGAGAGAGGTCGTCACGGATGTCGTCGAGAATGGTGTTCAGACCCAACTCGAAAACAAATCGGTATCGGTTGTCGCCCAGCAACTTTTTCGCCTGCTGGATCAGGCCGTCGATATGGGCCTCCTTGTCGCCGCCGTCGGGCTCGTCAGCGGGTACCTCATTAAACAGGGTTTCCGCTGCGATTTTGTAAGCTTCGCCATGATCCCGGTGGAGTGTGGCAGCGATATCCCACACATAGTCTCCCTTGTAGCCATTGGCGGGAAAGGTCAGGCTCTCGTCACACAGCTCCAGATAGCGCAGCCAGACCGAGGTGGCCAGGATGTCCATCTGCCGACCCGCGTCGTTGACATAATATTCCCGGTGTACCTGAAACCCCACGGCTTCGAGCAGGTCGGCGACCACCGATCCATAGGCGGCGCCTCGGCCATGTCCGACATGCAGAGGGCCTGTGGGATTGGCGGAAACATACTCGACCTGAACTTTTTTGCCCGCCCCCAGATCGCTCCGACCATAGCGATCGGCCTGGCTGATGATGGTGGGTATCAGGCTAAGGTAAGCGCTTGATGAGAGTGTGAAATTGATGAATCCTGGTCCGGCGATATCACACTTCTCCACCAGCTCGGAGGTTGGCAGGGCGTCGATGATCGCCTGGGCCAGTTCCCTGGGGTTTTTGCCGGCGGGTTTGGCCAGCACCAGGGCGGCATTGGTGGCGAAATCCCCATGCTTGCTGTCCCTGGCCCGTTCAATTTTGGGCGCTGTCAGGGAGTCGGATGGAATCATATCCTCGGCGGCCAGTTGCTGCAGCGCCGTGACGACCAATTGCTCGATTTGCTTCTTCATTTCAGTTGTTGAACTATCTTGTTAGTGTCCATCCAGAAAGCCTATCCCTCGTCATTCCGGTGTCTGCCGGAATCTAGGTTAAACAACGGGTTATAGGATTATTCGCTTCGCTCACCCTTGGGGGCGACTTTCAGTCATTCATCGCACTCGGTGCTTTTCTCTGGCATTCGCCTGATAGAATGTTCTGGATGGGCACTCGTTAATCACCACTATCAGAGGCGGGCAAGGATACCAGGAATTGGCCGGTTGGTGGGAGAATCACCAGAATTTGTTTCAACCTAAAAAGATCAGTTGGACAGCGTGAATCACCCAGCAGGTGACATAACCATCGAAGCTATTTTCTTTAAAATTAGTAATCTGCTAGTAGAATGGAGCGGTCAACTGATTTTTTTAGGTTCATTTCGAGACATTGTCGGAAAAAGGCTGAAACGGGTCGAAACTTCTGCAAAAGTGCTGACTGTACCCTTGGTGTATGCTGAAAAGTGTCAGGATTTCCGGTCAGAAAGGCTTCATCCCCGTGTCACACGTTAGTCATATTGGCTACCTACACTTGGTTCACGAAGCTACCAAGGATAAACAAAATGTCAGTTGAGAGACGATACAGTAAGCGCTATCCGATGGATGGCGAGGTCTACATCCGCTATAGAAAACAGCGGTTACTTCCTGCAAAGGCAGTCAACTGCGCCATGCAGGGGGTCTACCTGCATACTGAAAGCCTGACGATGCTGACTGGGGCGCTGGTGGAGCTGGAGTTCTTCCGCGCAGGACGGCAGTGGTCGATCATGGGGGTGGTCACCCACACTCAGCATGACGGTGTGGGAGTGATGTTCTGGAAACCCCAGGCCGAACTCTATGAATCGGTGATTGCTGAAGCTTCAGGGCGCAGAAGAGTGGCCGCAGTACCTCATCCAACCCCGGTGGATGTACACCCTTAATGGCAAGCAATCCAGACCGTTCACCACCACAGGGTGTGTCTGTTGAACAGCGCCGGTCAGTTGTCATCTCCATGTAACAAACCTCCTGTTTAATAAGGCGCAATTTTTGGCAGCTTATGGACACGGAGATGACAATCCCAAGAATACTTGCAGTAGACGACGAACCAGCGGTTGGCGAGATGCTGCGATTCATCCTGGAACAGGATGGTTTTCAGGCGGATTTCGCAGAAGATGCGACCCAGGCAATCAGCCAGATCAAAAAGTCACGACCCGATTTGATCCTGCTCGATTGGATGTTACCGGGGATGAGTGGTGTGGAACTGGCCGGTCGTTTGAAAAAAGACCGGGAGACCGAATCGATCCCAATCATCATGCTCACCGCCAAAGGTGAGGAGAACGATAAGGTTGCCGGGCTGGATATCGGTGCTGAAGACTATGTTACCAAGCCGTTCTCTGCGCGGGAGTTGTTGGCCAGAATCCGCTCCATCCTGCGGCGGGTTTCACCCCTGTTGGCCGGTGAGGTGCTGAGCTGTGGTGGCTTGCAGCTCGATCCGGTAAGCCATCGAGTCACATCCGATGAGGATGTGCTCGAGCTCGGGCCAACGGAGTTTCGTCTGCTTCACTACTTCATGGCCCACCGGGAGCGGGTGTTTTCCCGCAGTCAGCTGCTCGATCGGGTCTGGGGAACCAATGTCTATATCGAAGAGCGTACGGTCGATGTGCATATCCGGCGTCTACGCAAGGCGCTGGAACCCTCTGGGCATGAGAAGCTGCTGCAAACGGTTCGAGGCGCGGGTTACCGCTTTTCCGACAAGCTTTAATGCGCCGCCACAAGCGTGCCATTCACGTTGTAGCGTGATTCACCCAGCAGGTGACATAACCATCGAAGCTATTTTCTTTAAAATCAGTAAGCTGCTCGTAGAATGGAGCGGTCAACTGATTTTTTAGGTTAAAGGGGGGGTGATGCGCTCTTGATTGTCACAAAACTGTCATCAAAATCTCATCCAGTATTCATCTTGCAGGCCTATGCTTTGCGAACCGAATTAAACATCAAATGTTTTTGATTGAATATATTCTCGGAAGGAGAGAAAGATTATGAAGAAGCTGATTTCAGCAGCGGTCGCAGTTTCGCTGACCGGTTTTGTGAGCATGGCCTCAGCCCGCGACTACATCAGCGTAGTCGGTTCCTCGACCGTATACCCATTTGCTACCGTGGTTGCTGAGCAGTTCGGCAAAACCACCAAGTTCAAGACCCCGAAGATCGAATCGACCGGTTCCGGTGGTGGTTTGAAACTCTTCTGCGCCGGTGTCGGTGTTGAGCACCCCGATATCAGCAACGCTTCCCGCCGCATAAAAAGCTCTGAAGTCGAGCGTTGTGCCAGTAACGGCATCAAAGACATCATCGAGGTCAAAGTCGGTTACGACGGCATCGCGCTGGCCAACTCCAAAAAGGCGCCTCTGTTTAAGGTGACCCGCAAGGACATCTTCCTGGCGCTGGCCAAACAGGTACCGGATCCTAAGGATCCCAGCAGTGGTAAATTGGTTGCCAACCCTTACAACAGCTGGAAAGCGGTGAACAAGGATCTGCCTGATATGGCGATCGAGGTGCTGGGGCCTCCTCCCACATCCGGTACCCGCGACGCTTTCGCCGAGTTGGCGATGGAGGGTGGCTGTAAGCAGTTCGATTGGATCAAAGCCATGAAGAAGAAGGATAAGAAAGCTTACAAGGCGCTCTGCCACACCATACGTGAAGACGGCAAATACATCGAAGCCGGTGAGAACGACAACCTGATTGTACAGAAGCTGGAAGCCAACAAAGACGTACTGGGCGTCTTCGGCTACAGCTTCCTGGATCAGAACTCCGATAAGGTTCAAGGCTCTCTGATCGATGGCGTTGCACCGACTTTCGAGCAGATTGCCGATGGCAGCTACCCGGTCTCTCGTCCGCTCTACTTCTATGTGAAGAAAGCGCACATGGGCAAGATCCCCGGTATCACTGAGTACCTGGCTGAGTTCAGTAGTGAGAAAGCCTGGGGCGAAGAGGGCTATCTGGCTGACAAGGGTCTGATCCCAATGCCCACTGAAGAGCGTAAAGCTTTCAAAAGCGACATCGAAGCCATGAAATCTCTGAAGCTCTAATTGGCTTCAAGGGGCGGCTGCTTGTGGCTGCAAGTAGCCGCTCTTTTTTCGGGTATTAGAGAAGATGCATACCTCGACACTGATCATGATTTTATTGGGCCTGATGTCTTTGGCCTACTACTTCGGTCGCAAGCGATCTCTCAGTCTGGTTGGGGGGAAGCTACGTGATCTTCATTCACTACCCTCGTATTACGGACTGCAGACCGCCCTGTGGTGCGGCTTTCCGGCACTAATTCTGTTATCCCTCTGGATCTCATTCGAAGAGAGTGTGGTCACCGGCATGGTGGTGGAGTCGCTTCCTCAAGAGGTGCAGAGCCTGCCACCGGAACGTCTTAACTTGGTGCTCAACGACGTTCGTAACCTGTCGAAAGGGGATATTGTCTCATCGACGGTGGATCAGACCATGCAGCAGGCGGCAGACCACTATGGCAGCCTGATGGATATCAGCCATATGGCGCTGTTCGTCATCGCACTGAGTGTGGCGATCCTGGCGGGCCTGTGGGCGCAACGCACCATTACTCGTGAACAGCGGGCACGCAACCGGGTGGAAAAAGCGATCAACTTTTTCCTGCTCTCAAGCTCCACACTGGCGATCTTCACCACCATTGGCATTGTGCTGTCGGTGCTGTTCGAATCGGTGCGATTCTTCCAGCAGATCCCAATCACTGAATTTCTATTTGGTCTGGAGTGGTCACCGCAGACCGCGATTCGATCCGACCAGGTTGGCTCCTCCGGGGTGTTCGGTTCCATTCCTCTGTTTGCCGGCACCATGCTGATCACCCTGATTGCGATGATTGTTGCGGTGCCGATTGGTCTGATGTCGGCCATCTACATGGCGGAATACGCCGGTAAGCGATTCCGTACCCTGGCCAAACCGGTGCTGGAGGTGTTGGCGGGTATCCCCACTGTTGTCTACGGCTTCTTCGCCGCATTGACCGTGGCGCCATTCTTCAGGGATATGGGCACCAACATCGGTTTGACTGTCTCTTCCGAGTCGGCCCTGGCTGCCGGTGTGGTGATGGGGATCATGATCATCCCGTTCGTCTCATCCCTCTCCGACGATGTGATCAATGCGGTGCCCCAGGCGATGCGTGATGGCTCTTACGGCTTAGGCGCCACCCGTTCTGAGACCATTCGCAATGTGATTGTTCCGGCGGCTCTGCCGGGTATCGTCGGCGGCGTATTGCTGGCTGTCTCCCGGGCAATCGGTGAGACCATGATCGTGGTGATGGCGGCAGGACTCTCCGCCAATCTCAGCGTCAACCCGCTTGAGGCGGTAACCACGGTAACCGTGCAGATCGTCACCCTGCTGGTGGGGGATCAGGAGTTCGACAGCGCCAAGACCCTGGCCGCTTTCGCTCTGGCGTTGGTGCTGTTTGTCATAACCCTGGCGCTCAACATGATCGCCCTGCACATCGTACGCAAGTATCGGGAACAGTATGAATAATCAGCAGCAACATCAAAAGACCATGGAGCGGGTGCAGCAGGGGCTGGATCGCCGCTATCGCAAAGAGCGACAATTTCGTTGGCTTGGTCTGGGTGCGATTCTCCTCGGGCTGGTTTTCGTCTCGTTTCTCTTTATCACCATCTTCTCCAACGGTTACACCGCTTTTCAACAGACCTATGTGAAGCTGGATCTCTTCTACGATCCGGAGATGATTGCCCCGGTGGGTGAAACCGATCCGCAAGTTCTCTCCCGAGCCAACTACGGCGGATTGGTCAAGGCCTCAATGCGCGAGATGTTTCCTGAAGTGACCAATCGTCGTGAAAAGAGGGTGCTGTATGGTTTGATCAGTAGCGGTGCGGCTTATGAGATCAGAAATGCGGTGATGAACAATCCATCCCTGATCGGCACCAAAGCTGAGGTCTGGGTGGTTGCCGATGACGATGTGGACATGCTGATCAAAGGACATATCGACCTGCGGTTGCCGGAGAGCGACCGACGCATCAAAGATAATCAGCTGGCCTGGATCCATGATTTACAGGCACAGAAGCGAGTCGAGAAGCGTTTCAATACCACCTTTTTCACCGCAGGCGACTCCCGAGAGCCGGAGCTTTCCGGTATCAAGGGTGCGGTAGCCGGTTCTTTTTTTACCTTGTTGATCTGCCTGTCGATTGCCTTCCCGGTCGGGGTCGCCGCAGCCGTCTATCTTGAGGAGTTTGCGCCTAAGAACCGCTGGACGGATCTGATCGAAGTGAATATCAACAATCTTGCAGCGGTTCCATCGATTGTATTTGGTCTGTTGGGCCTCGCGGTATTCATCAACTTTTTTGGTCTGCCCAGATCGGTGCCTTTGGTTGGCGGACTCGTTTTAGCGCTGATGACACTACCGACGATCATTATCGCCAGTCGTGCGGCATTGAAGTCGGTTCCGCCATCGATCAGGGAGGCGGCGCTGGGTATTGGCGCATCCCCCATGCAGACTATCACTCATCATGTGTTGCCCCTGGCGCTGCCGGGTATGCTGACCGGCACCATCATCGGTATGGCTCAGGCGCTGGGTGAAACCGCGCCGCTGCTGATGATCGGCATGGTGGCCTTTATCGTAGATATACCGGGAAGTGTGATGGATCCATCGGCTGTTCTGCCGGTGCAGATCTACCTCTGGGCGGACAGTCCTGAGCGTGCATTCGTGGAACGAACCTCGGCGGCGATTATGGTACTGCTGGCCTTTCTGATCAGCATGAATCTGCTGGCGGTCTGGCTGAGAAAGAAATTTGAGCGCCGTTGGTAAGTCGGTGCAAGTGAGGAAATTGTGGAACAAGTGGTTAATGATACAAGTGCCGTAACTCAAGGCTCAGGGTTAGTGGTGGACGCGGCAGTGATAGAAGACCGAAACGCCGAAGGCACGGTGGGTGAGATCTATGTGGATGATCCACGAATGACCTGCCGCAATGTGAATGTCTACTACGGCGATAAGCAGGCCATTTTTGACGTCAGCCTGGATGTCGGGAAGAACCAGGTGATCTCCATGATCGGCCCGTCCGGTTGTGGCAAATCCACCTTCTTGCGCTGTCTCAATCGGATGAACGATACCATTGATATCTGCCGGGTGACCGGTCAGATCAAAATGGATGGCCAGGATATTTACGATGGTGGTCTGGATGTGGTGCCACTACGCGCCAGTGTCGGCATGGTGTTCCAGAAACCCAATCCGTTTCCGAAATCGATTTACGACAACATCGCCTACGGCCCAAGGATTCACGGGCTCAGCGACGATAAGCCGCACCTCGATTCAATCGTGGAAAACGCTCTACAAAAAGCCGGCCTGTGGACAGAGGTGAAGGATCGGCTCGATCAACCGGGTACCGGTCTCTCCGGCGGACAGCAGCAGCGGCTCTGTATCGCCCGGGCAATCGCGGTTAGCCCTGAAGTGATTCTGATGGACGAACCCTGTTCGGCGCTCGATCCGATCGCCACGGCAAAAATCGAGGAGTTGATCGATGAGCTGCGGGAGAACTTTACCATTGCGATTGTTACCCACTCCATGCAACAGGCCGCCCGAGTCAGTCAACGTACGGCCTATTTTCATCTGGGTAAATTGATTGAAGTGGGTGAGACCGATCAGATCTTTACGGCGCCAAGACACCAATTGACTGAAGACTACATCACCGGCCGTTTCGGCTAATGCCTGGGTGGATCTGCAATGAATGAAATGACAAGCGGACATATCGTAAAAGCCTACAGCGCCGAACTTGAGCATCTGAATAAACTGGTGTTGGAGATGGGAAACCTGGGTCAGGATCAGCTACGCAGAGCGGTACAGACCTTAAAGGATGAGGATCCGAAATCGGCCGGTCAAGTGATTGACCGGGATCGCCAACTGAACGAGATCGATATCCAGGCGGATGAGGAGATTATTCGCTTGATCGCCAAGCGGCAGCCGATGGCAAGGGATCTGCGCGATATTCTGACCGTACAGAAAACTGTCTCGGATCTTGAGCGGGTAGGAGATGAGGCGCGTAAGATAGCCAATCTGACCATTCGCTTCTATGACAATGGTAAAACACCGCCAAACAAAGAGACACTGCATGATATTTATGACATGTCAGAATTTGTCGATGAGATGCTCGGGCGCTCTCTGGAGGCTTTTGCTGAGCTTGATCTCGACAAGGCGCTGGAAGTGATCGAAATGGACAAAAAGCTCTATGAGGATTTCCGAGGTAGTCTGCGCCGCCTGTCAACCTTCATTATGGAGGATTCCCGGAATGTAGGTTCGGTGGTGGATATCGTATTGGCGTTGCGCGCGTTGGAACGGATTGGCGGTCACGCCAAGAATATTGGTGGATTCGTGATCTTTCTGGTTACCGGCAAGGATGTCAGGCATGTAGATATTCAGGCGATCTCAGACGAGATTGCAGCCAGTCGGGTCGCTGATTAGTCCCTATCTCTCAGTCAAGTGGTGTGACTCGTACCACTTGACGCTCTGCTGTGTCGCATCCAGGCAGGTTTCGCTTATTCTTTGTTGGCTTGAGTAAGCTTGCTGATCTTTTTGGTGGCAATGTTGATACTGCGCCGCATGAGTTCAAGTGAGCGGCTCAGCGCGGCAATTTCGTCACGCCTATCTGTGACAAATGGTTGATTGGTGCGACCGAGGCTGACCTCTTTGGCGGTATGGGTGATCTCCTGTATCGGTTGAATAATATTGTGTTGAACGACTCGGTTAAGCACCAACAGGACAACGGCAAAGAGTACGGTAATTGTTGCGCTGACGATGAGAAAGCGTTCGATAACGGCAGCGTTGAGATCCGCTAAAGGTACACCAACCATGCTGGCGCCGATGGTTGCGCCAGGTTGCCAGCCATAGCCCGATTTTGTGCCGTACTTTTCCACCACCTCTTGTGGGGCGGTTTTCGCCGAGCCATGACAGATCAGGCAGCCTTCTTTAACTTTTGTCGCGGCAGCAGAGATCAGATAGTCGCGTCCTTGGATCTCGCCGGTCATTTTGACGCCACTCTCTTTGTTTCCATAACGCAACATCTCTAGTACTTTGAGTTCAAGCCCTTTCGGATAGTTATCCAGATTGAGTGGGTTGTCGCTCACCATGCGGATCAAGTAGTTGGGCTGTAGTTCGCCGAGGTGTCTTGCCAGTTCCTTTGCCATTACTGTCGAGGAGACAGCGGGTGGAAAGAAGATCCCTTTAGGCAGAAAGTGGGGGCGGGTGGTCTTTCTAACGATGGCGCGTACCGAGCGTACCACATCGACCATAAGCTGTAATTCCTTATCAGCTTGGGTATAGAGCTCACTTTTTGTAGCGAAGTATATCGTCGGTATGGCAGCTAAAATGCTCACGACATAGATCAACAGCAGTGCTTTGTGAAATGCGCTTGAAACAGATCCGATTTGTGCTGCTTCCTGGGGTGTAAGGCTCATTTTTGTTCTCAGTAGTCCGGTATCGTTGGGCCTGATTGGTAGTTCGTGGGCAAGGTGTGATGCTGTTTCATCCACTGCTGTTGCGAACCGTTGAAAGCTGGTGTCTCTTTATAATTGATCTGTCCGTGATCAATGAGGTAAGGGATGGCAGAGAGATGGCTGTTGTTGATGAAGTTTGAGCATGTCTGATCCGCTTGGGGGTTGTCGCTTATTAAGCAAAAGCGGAAGGTGTCAGGTGCGCGGAATCTACTTGCGTTAAGATCCTTATAATGTATGAATTTGGCGAATTCGAGTGGTTCTAAAAAACCGTTTCGCCAATAATCCATTGACTCACCAAGGGGCTGATGCAGGCTAATAACTTTGTATTTTTCAAATGATCGTGTGTTGATTTTCAGTGATCCTTCACATCCCTATAAAATCCTAAGTAATTTAAACCAAACAAAATAGCATTAG
>JARRQD010000041.1:0-16152 GCA_037382205.1 Candidatus Thiodiazotropha sp. | reverse complement strand
TAGAGTGGTGTGAAACGGCGTAGCATTTCGGTTGTGCGGCCTGTAAGGCCTCGGCTGGGGCGGTGGCTCTTGCTGATTGGTTCATCAATTGTACGGTGTAGTTCGAATCAATCATCAGGATAGGATCGGAGACCCCGTCTACGACTTGCTGAAGCAGAGCATGTTGCCGCTGAATCTCCTGCTGGGCCGATTTTATCTCACTGATATCCCGGGCGATGGCAAACGCAAACTCATCACCTTCAAACTCAATGAGATTGGCTAGTATCTCAACTGGAATTATATGGCCGTCACGATGCTGGTGGGTTGTCTCGAAGCGTAGAGAGCCCTTATCCTTGAGCTTTCGATCTACCTTAAGAAACTGCTCGGTCGAGTATGAGGGATCGATATCCATGACCGATTTTGTCATAAGCTCCTGTTTTGAGTAGCCCAGAGTTTCGCAGGCTGAGGGATTGACATATTGGAAATGACCGTCGGGCAAGATCAGATAGGCTGCTTCAGAAATATGGTCGAGTGCATACTGGGTTAATGCAAGTTGTCGTTCAGCCGCTTTGCGCTCAGTAATATCTTGAACTGTTCCTCGGTAGCTCAGTGGAAGGCCTTGTGGATCACAATGGGTTTCACACTGCTGTTTGACCCATTTTAATCTGCCATCATCAAATAACAGGCGGTGCTCAATCTCATAATTTTGCCGTTTTTCCAATGAGCTCAGGTAGGTATGATTGACTCTGTCACGGTCATCAGGGTGTACGGTTTCAAGAAACTTTTCATAGGTGGCATCGAATCGCTGTGGATCCACCTCGAAGATACGAAATGTTTCATCTGACCACTGCAGTGAATCCTGTTGTAAATTCAACACCCAACTGCCTATTTTTGCCATACGCTGGGCTTCGGCCAGATCCTCTGTTTGTCGGCTAACGGTTTCATTCAGAGCGGCATTGAGTTGTTGCAGTTGGCTCTCAGCTTCACGACGCATGTCGGTTTCAACGTTCAGGCGACGGTTGAGTTTTTTCAGGCTGTAAAAGCGCCAGATCAGCAGTCCAATGGCCACCGGCATCACCAGCAGGGACATGGCGAGCAGGGTTCTTTGGCCAGTCCAGTATGGGATTGGTTTGGCATACCAGCGTGAGAATATCTTTTGGAATCTGTTGCCTTTGGTGAGTGTATGAATTGCCTTGTTCAGGCGTTGTAATAGGGCGGGATTACCTTTACTGACAGCAATGGCCCGTTTTATCTCAGCTAAAGATGGAGTAAGTTTGCGGATATGGTCATCCAGGCCGAGTTGTTGGGTATAGCGCCAAACAACCGGATCCGGGTAGGCTAGGGCATCGATCTGACCACTGAGCAGCGCAATCAAGGCCTCGGATAACTGATCAAACTTGTTTAAGTTAAGTGGTTTGTTTTCAAGCAGCTTGATGGCCACATTGCCCGTGATCACCCCAACCTGATGATTGGTTAAACCCTTAATCGATTTGATCGACTTAGTTTCAGCGCGCACAAAAAGTGATACTGAGAAGGTCTCCACTGGAACGCTAAAGTCGACGAACCGCAGGCGATCAGGTGTTATCCCCATGTTGGGAATCAGTTGTGCCTGCCCTGTTTTAATGGCTTCTTGGACGCCCTGCCATGTCTCGTGGATTTGATATTCAAGGGTCAATCCGGCCTGTTCAGCCACCGCATTCATGACATCGATGGCAAATCCGTAGGGTTGGCCTTGATCGTCTACCCCATATTCGGGGGGGAATGAGCGGGGGATTGCGGCAATCAGGTGTGTTGGCGGCTGTTCTGCCAGCTGAGTTTCAGCCTGCACATGCAAGAAACTCTGACCATAAGAGATGGACAGTACAAGAAGCAGAAGAGCAGCAATGAGCGCCTGTTTTGTTTGAATCATCGTCTTGCTGGTCACTGGCAGACTTTGACTGCTCTGGTAGCTGCAAGTGGTTGAATGGTAGAAAATCAACACTGATAGCAGGTATAGCGGCAGGTGAGGCTGTTTTTTAAGACGGTTTTACGGCTTCAGAGCCAGCTCTGTTAGGCTGAGCGTCTGATTGGAAAAACGTGGGTTGGAGTACTATTTTGGAAATCTGGCAGATTCTATTGCTTGCCTTGGTCGGTGTGGCTGCCGGTTGGCTCAATGTGATGGCGGGGGGCGGGTCACTCTTGACTATTCCTGTGATGCTGTTCATGGGAGTGCCTGGACCCATGGCTAACGGCACTAACCGGATTGCCATTTTGGCGCAGAATATCACAGCAGTGACCGCGTTCCGACGTCGTGGCTTCTCTGATTTCAAGTTAGGTTTTAGTCTAGCTGCCGCCGCTTCCCTGGGCGCGATAGGCGGTGCCTCACTTGGCGTAAAGCTGGAGGGGGTCTGGTTTGACCGTATTCTCGCATTGGTGATGATCGGTGTGATGGTGCTGATGGCGACCGGTCAAGATAAAATCAAGCCATCAGGGGGGGAGGCCAAGGCGAAAAATCTGTTTACCGGACATCTGCTGATGGTTGGCGCAGGATTCTGGGGTGGATTCATTCAGATCGGTGTGGGTTTTATCCTGATGCCGATACTGCACAGAGTGCTAGGACTCGACCTGGTTCGGGTGAATATGCACAAGGTGTTGATTGTACTTGTCTACACGGTGGTCGCCCTGGCCATATTTGCATCCAACCTGGAACTGATGTGGTGGGTTGGCGTCGGTCTTGCCATTGGTAACTCAATTGGCGGCTGGTTGGGTGCGCATACCACCATCGACAAGGGGGAGAAGCTGATCCGTCAGGTGCTCTACTTAGCGCTGATGGCTCTAGTCATTAAATTACTATTTTTTTGATGCGGTTGGCAGACAAAAAAGGCGGACCGGTTGGTCCGCCTTTTTAGCCTGAAACTCGCCTGGACGAGTTTGCCAGTATCATCTAAAGATGATTACTTGGCAGCAGGAGCCTGTGCCTGAGGAGCAGCAGGAGCGCCGTAAGGAGCTGGGGCACCGTAAGGAGCGCCATAAGGAGCACCATAAGGAGCACCGTAAGGAGCGTAACCATAGTAAGGACGGTTGTAGTAGTTGTTGTAACCACGTCCATAACCGTTGCCATTGCCACGAGCGTTACCACTCATGTTGAAAGAGAAGTCGCCGTCGCCGAAGCCGTCGCCCATGAAGTCATTGCCGTTGCCCCAGCCGTTGTTCCAAGGGTTGCCCCACCATGCAGAAGCGGAAGCAGAAGCGGCGATCAGAGCAGCAGCAGCTGCGATTTTTACGATTTTGGACATGAGATATTCCTCAGGGATTTAAGTGTTTGAAAATATACAAGTAGGTACTGCGTTACTCATGGAGCAAAAGAATATTAGTATTTACTAAAATAATCAATGACTATTTAACTATCGAGTGTTTAAAAGGCATAGCTAAAATCTATTTTCCCCGTCGTCAACCTAAAAAGATCAGTTGGACAGCGTGAAGGGTGCGCTTGTGGTGGTGCAGGGTAAGGGTCGCTCCTACACATCCATGTGCCCGCGACACTTGTGCATCCCTGCACGGCGCGCAACGACGCGGAATAGCGTGCTATTCCAAGGCGTTGCAACGCCGCCATGCGCCGCTACAAGTGTGCAATTCACGCTGTAGCGTGATTCACCCAGTAGGTGACCATAACCATCGAAGCGATTTTCATTTTAATCAAACACCTGCTATCAGAATGGAGCGGTCAACTGATTTTTTTAGGTTCAATCTGATCGCCTTCAACAATCGCACTGAATCCCTCTTCTCCAATCCACAGATTGCCAACAGAGCCAATCAGCAGCGAGCGATCGATTTCATCGGTCGGCTGCAGGCCGATGGCGGCACCGAGATGATGCCAGCCCTTCAGCTGGCTCTCAACCAGCAGGCCCAGGCGGAGCCGTTGCGTCAGATTGTCTTTCTCACCGATGGTAGTGTGAGCAATGAGCAGCAGCTGTTCACCCTGATCCAGGATAAGCTGGGCGATAGTCGACTCTTTACCGTCGGTATCGGATCCGCACCGAACAGCCACTTCATGCAGCGAGCAGCGGATTTCGGTAGGGGTTCGTTCAGCTACATCGGTGACCTCTCGGAAGTCTCAACCGCCATGCAGGCCCTGTTTACGAAACTTGAACACCCCAGCTGATCGATCTTGGCGAGGGAGAGACCCAACATGTCGGGGTGCATGCTTTGTGGGCCAGGGAGCGCATCGAATCGATTTTGGGCTCCAGCAACACAACAACGCCGGCAAGCGGTGCTGAAGATCGCTCTGGAGCATCAATTGATCTCGCCCTACACCAGTCTGGTGGCGGTTGAGCAGCGTCCCGCTCGGTCGAAGGATGCCTCGCTACAGGGTGGGGATCTTCCGGTCAGTCTACCGGCTGGCTGAGGGGTTGATTCAGCTCGCCTGGCAGCGCACGTTGAATGGTGAGCGACAGGTTACCCCCTGGCCCTGGGCCGATACCTGGCCGGTGGCCCGGCTCGATTCACCCCGCCTCGGGGTAAGCCGTCTGGTGTTGCATGGTGACAGTGGCTCAACCCTGGCCTTCGGTCCGGGTTGGGCGGAACAGAGCGCCCCACCAGGCGCTGCAGGGCGCAGTTTTCTCTCCGCTCACCGGGTACCCATTTTGGTTTTCTCAAGGACCTGCAGATCGGCGATATTCTCAAACTTCATGATGTCGATGGCAGACAAACAGACTATCGGGTGGTTGAGTACCAAGTGGTTGATCGCCGGGCAGGGTGGCGGATTCCCTTGTCGGGTCCCCAGGAATTGCTACTGATCACCTGTTATCCATTTGATGCATTAATCCCCGGGGGGGCCGCTTCGATACATTGTGCGAGCTGAAGTTCTAAATCCCCATCCAGCGCCTTTTCAGGTTAGAATCTCTAAATAATCATCCAAAGATTGCGCTGGATTTTGTCCCGGATTCTAGGCGCACAAAGGGGAGCATAGCCGCTCTATGTGGTCCTTTGTGCAACAACGAAGCCGGGGCAAAAGACAAGCAAGATTGGATGATCATTGATTTCCCCGGCCCCAACAGCCGTCTGCACGATTGCAGATTTGCTCTAACATTTGCTCTTTTGGCGTTGTACTGGAATCATCAAAACGATATAAAAATAGACCATGAAGCCAATCCGAATCATCCGTCATATGGTCTGTAAGCCGCCAGGGTTTCTGGGGGACTATCTGCAGCAACGTTGCGTACCCTGGGAACTGGTCTGTGTCGATGAGTCGAATCCGATTCCCCAGCAAACCGACGATGTTTCAGCGCTGGTCTTTATGGGAGCTGGTGTGAGTGTCAATGACCAACTCTCCTGGATGGCTGGTGAGCTGGCGCTGATTCGTAAGGCGATCGAAGAGAATGTGCCGATCCTGGGCATCTGTTTCGGCGCCCAGATGATCAGTCGGGCGCTGGGCGGGCAGGTGACCCGGGGAGAGGATATGGAGATTGGCTGGCATCCGGTGAGAGGGATTCCTCAGCACGATTCTTCAGGCTGGCTGCAGGGGGTTCCTGAGCAGTTCATGGCATTTCACTGGCACGCGGACACCTTCACTTTACCCGCTGGCAGCCGATGGATAATGGAGAGCGACTGCTACCCCCACCAGGGATTCGCACTGGGGGATCACCTGGGTTTGCAATTCCATCTGGAGATGACCCAACCGATGATCAAAAACTGGATTGACCGATATGCAGGTGATCTGCAATCTTGTAGCCCATGTCGCCAATCCGCCGAGAGCATATTGCAGAATCTGGATCAGCAGATCGCCCAGCTGCATGAGATCTCCGCAATTATCTATGGCAACTGGCTGAACAGAGTGTTATGCAGGCAATGAAGTTATGGATTTTCTTACTCTTTGTTGGCTGGGTATTGACAGCCCAGGCAGCCTCCATTGCACCGCTTGAGGCGGTTTTGGCGCAACTGGATGGGGATGCCGGACAACGTATTACGGCTCGATTCGAGCACGCGGGTGTCGATTTTCCACCCCAGCGGGTGCAGTTGATTGCCTTGAAAGAGAGTCGTCGTCTGGAGTTGTGGGCCTACGCCCAGCAGCGCTGGCGCTTCATCCATGACTATGCCATCTTTGCCGCCAGTGGAGAGGCGGGGCCGAAATTGCGTGAGGGGGACAAGCAAGTGCCGGAAGGCTTCTACCGCATTGTTGGCCTCAATCCCAATAGCCATTTTCATCTTTCGATGAGATTGAACTACCCCAATGCCTTTGACTGGGTGCAGGCCGGTCTCGAAGATCGCCATTCGCCTGGCTCGAATATCTACATCCACGGCAGTGCCTGGTCGGCCGGTTGTTTGGCGATTGGTAACCACTATATTGAGGAGCTTTTTTATCTGGTGGCCAGATTGGGGGTCGAGCGGGCCGCCGTATTGATTGTCCCCTATGACTTCCGTAGGCGGGCAATTTCAACAACCGAAGAGCCTGTCTGGCTGGATGATCTCTATCGTTATCTGAAATTGCGCCTGGCCAAGTTCCCTTTGTCAGAGAAGCGCTCGGGTTGCGGAATCGGTTGCGCCAGTGTCGGCTATCAGCGACAGCTGGCCCCGAACTGAGTCAGCCGCGTAGAGTTTAACTACTTCAAATTGGCTAAATAGGTCGCCACAGCCTCCATATCCTGGTCATTTAGGCGGATCGCCACACTGGTCATCCAGACATTGGTTCGCCTGCCGGTGTGATCACGGAACTCCTTCAACATCTTTACCACATAGTCATAACGTTGGCCGGCCAGTCGTGCATAGCCCTCCTGGCCACGGCCATTCTTCCCATGGCACTCCACACAGACCTCTTTGT
The DNA here is from genome assembly GCA_037382205.1 of Candidatus Thiodiazotropha sp. GTDB lineage: Bacteria > Pseudomonadota > Gammaproteobacteria > Chromatiales > Chromatiaceae > Thiodiazotropha. Next base: position 9,377 of record JARRQD010000041.1, on the reverse strand, counting down.
AGATCTGCTGGCCTTTCTGCAGCAGCTCAGGTTTGCCGCCGCCGGATTGTTTCATCTCCATCTCGGCGTAGTAGATGGCAATCTTGATCTTATCCTCCAGGGTAAAGGTTTTGGCCAGATTGCTCATCAGATAGTCGTTGCGCCGGCCATCGCCAAAGCGTTCAAACTGATCCACGATATAGACCGGATTCTGGCCGGCAAGATTGGGTGTCAGAGGTTCTACCGCCATGCCATCTTCACCATGGCAGGTGTTGCACAACACGGTCCTGTTCCGACCCTCTTTGGCCATACGCTTCTGCCGCTTTTTGTCTTTCGCGATCTCTGCAATGCGCAGCTCAAGTATACTTCTCAATTGATTGGCTCGATCGGTGTCTATCTCAGCGGTCTCTGCAAGTTGTGTTGATAGCAGAAGCATCAGGAGGGGAATGAATAGATAATGCTTAAAAAAGCTTGAGATCACTTGCATACTTTTTCCTAACGACGTTTAGTATCTTTGCCCATAAATATCGACCATTATTTTTGAGACTTGATTCACAAAAATGAAATTTGGGCATTAATTGACTGAAATCATCTAGTTAGTTTCCGTCACGTAACGCTGTACTCCTCATTCCGCTGAATGCCAGACAAAAGCACAGAGTGCGTTGAGCCGCTGAAAGATGCCCCACAGGGTGAGCGAAGCGAATAATCCAGCAACCCGTTGACATCCCTAGATCCCGGCATTCGCCGGGGTGATAGGGTTTTACAAGCGCATCGATTTCCGAATGGTCACGAGTTTATTAAGCTCTCTCGGTTGCATTGGATTCTCATGAGCCATTTTTTCATGCTGCTGAGGTATCATGCAACGCTGCAAGTAGGCTCAGTGAAACAACCTTTCACCCGTGGCTGATCGACACATTACATTGATGGAAACCTGATTAACTATGGCGAAGCCACGAAACAAAAGCAATCGAAAACCGCGCAGGCAGAAGCGGGGGCTGTCGTGGCGGCGATGGCTGTGGTTGATGCTGGTTACCCTGTCGCTGGCCATGCTGCTCTATACCCTCTACCTCGACCAGGTGGTTCAGGCTCGCTTTGAGGGGCAGCGCTGGGCCCTGCCGGCTAAAGTCTATGGTCGATCACTTGATCTCTATCCGGGGGCGCCGGTCAGTCTGACCCATCTGCAGCAAACTCTGTTGGGTCTGGGGTATCGAAAGGTGAAACATCCGGATCGACCTGGCGAGTTCTCCAGCTACCGGGGCAGAGTGCTATTGCGCACCCGGCCATTTCGTTTTCCAGACATCGATCGTTCCAGTGACTATTTAGAAGTCTTCTTGGACAGTCAGGGGATTAAATCCCTGCAACGAGCTTCAACGTCTGCCCCGGTCGGACACTATCGCATCGAACCGAGGCTGATCGGCAGTCTCAGTTCCGCCCATGGAGAGGATCGCATCCTGATCAATCGGCAACAACTGCCGGATCAATTGGTCGATGCCCTGATTGCTGTCGAGGACCGGAACTTCTATCAACATTTCGGGATCGACCCCATTGCCATCGCCCGGGCTCTGTGGGCCAACCTGAGGGCCAAGCGGGTGGTGCAGGGCGGCAGCACCCTGACACAGCAACTGGTGAAGAACTTCTTCCTTACCCCGGAGCGTAGCTTGTGGCGCAAATTCAATGAGGCGTTGATGGCGGTGATTCTCGATTGGCGCTACAGCAAGGATGAGATTCTGCAGGCCTACGCCAACGAGATCTATCTGGGGCAACAGGGCGGCAAGGCGATCCACGGTTTTGCCCTGGCCAGCCGCTTCTATTTCAACCGACCGCTGCAGGAGTTGGATCTGCCCCGTCTGGCGATGTTGGTGACCCTGGTGCGCGGACCCTCAGCTTATGATCCCAGGCGCCACCCCAAGCAGGCCAAGCAGCGCCGTCAACTGGTGTTGCAGTTGATGCAGGGTCGGGGATTGATCAACGAGCAGCAGGCCACACAGGCGAAACAGGCGCCGTTAGGCGTTGAGCAGGGTCGTCTGCGCAGTTCGGGGAGTCCAGCCTTTATGGATCTGGTGAAACGACAGCTGCGTCGTGACTACAAGGAGGCTGATTTAAATGCAGGTGGCCTGAGGGTCTTTTCAACCCTCGACCCCTGGCTTCAAGAGCGTGCGGAGCAGGCCCTATCAAAACGCTTGAAGGGATTGGAGAAGGCGCGGGGCCTTAAAGCAGGCAGCCTGCAGGGAGCCGTGACCCTGGCCGATGTGGAGACCGGTGAAGTGACCGCCCTGGTGGGGGATCGAAATCCCCGCTATGCGGGATTCAACCGGGCCCTCGATGCTGTCAGACCAGTCGGTTCCTTGATCAAACCGGCCGTCTACCTCAGCGCCCTGGCCCAACCTCGTCGCTATCAACTGTTTACCCCCCTTGAAGATAAACCGATCCGCATCAAAGGGGCCAATGGTAAAATCTGGGCGCCGCAGAACTATGACAATCTGATTCATGATGATGTCAGTCTACAACGCTCTCTAGCGGACTCACTCAATCTACCAACCGTGCATCTGGGGCTCTCGGTTGGATTGAAATCGGTGCTAGAGAGTCTCTATCAGTTGGGCATACGGCGTCCCGTTTCAGCCTATCCCTCTCTGTTGCTGGGCGCGGTCTCGATGTCGCCTCTGGAGATGACACAGATGTATCAGACCCTGGCCAACGGTGGATTCAGTGCGACACTGAAATCGATTCGTGAAGTGACCAACAGGCAGGGCGAGCCACTCTCCCGTTACCCACTGGAGATCGAATCGAGGGCCGATAGCAAGGCCGTCTATCTACTGCGTCAGGCGCTGCAGGAGGTCACCCGCAGTGGCACCGGCAAGGCGTTACAGCGGCTGCTGCCGGAGCAGGCTGTGGTTGCAGGCAAGACAGGCACAACCGATAAGTTGCGAGACAGCTGGTTTGCCGGTTTTGATCGTCGCCGGGTCTCTGTTACCTGGGTTGGGCGTGATGACAATAGGCCAACTGGGCTGACCGGATCCTCTGGTGCGATGCGGGTCTGGGCTGATCTGATGAAAAGCATCGGTGTCCAACCCCTGGATGATGATCTACCGAGAGGGGTGGAGATGGTGGCCATCGATCCAGCAAGCGGGCTTCGGGGTGAAGGGTGCCGGGATGCGGTAGACTATCCAGTAATCAGCGGTACGATCTCCCTGGACAGCGCCCCCTGTGCGAATAACCAATCACTCATGGAGGATGGGGTGGAGTGGTTGCAGGGGCTGTTCAGATAGGGTCAGATGGGTATTGTATATGGCCGGAACAAAGCATCGGTTGATGGTTATAGTGATGGGAAATACGAAACCAGTGGAAGATAGGCTACAATCCCGCCTGGATCCCCCTCTCAGCTCCAGGAGTTAAGGCTTGAGTGTATATGAAGCCGACAAGTTGATCAGCCAGGCCAGGGTATTGGCTGCCGAGTATCGGCGGACCATGGGTAAGCCGCTGCCCGGCATCAGTAATGAAATCGCTGAATTCGATGCCATCAAGTTATTGCGGTTGGAACCTAACGACACCGCCGAAGGGGGCTTTAACGCCATTGATCCCGAACGCGGTGGGAAACGCATCCAGATCAAATCCCGCACCATTTTTGATGAGAGCAAATCGGGACAGCGGATCGGTCAACTGAAGCTGGATAAGAGCTGGGACAGCGTGGTGCTGGTACTCATGGATGAAGATTATGAACCCTATGAGATCTATGAAGCGGAACGGCATGAGATTCTCGAATATATCGAGGAGAGTAGCAGTAACCGGGCCAAGCGGGGGGCCATGTCTGTGGCCCGTTTCAAGATCATCGGAAGACTGGCCTGGACCAAAGAGAGTGGTCTTGAAGCGGAAGTCTGGGATAACCAGTCAGAATAATCTTTCGCTGGTAGCAGGTTGAGATATTTTGCAGCACTACCCAATCAATCATCCTATCTCCCGGTCAGCGGCTACTGAATCATGAAAGAGATTGCCGAAATCTTTGCCCCAGAGGGCTGGCTTGCCAGCCGTATTGAAGGCTTCTCATATCGACCACAACAGCAGGAGATGGCGCAACAGATTGGCGAAATCATCGAGCAGGGTGGGGTGTTGATCTGTGAGGCGGGCACCGGCACTGGTAAGACTTTCGCCTATCTGGTGCCGGCGCTGATGTCCGGGCGCAAGGTAGTCATCTCCACCGGCACCAAGAATCTACAGGATCAGCTCTACCATCGGGATCTGCCCAAGATACGGCAGAGCCTCGCCAGCCCAGTCACCACGGCGTTGTTGAAAGGGCGCTCAAACTACCTCTGTATTCACCGCCTGGAAAACACCCTGGTGGAGGAGATCCGACTGACCAAACAGCAGCTCGGACAGTTGCAGGCGATTCGCCAATGGTCGACCAGCACCAAAAGCGGTGATATCGGTGACATGACGGAGATTCCGGAGGATGCCTCAATCTGGCCAGTCGTTACCTCCACCACAGACAACTGTCTCGGGCAGGAGTGTGGTGCCTACAGCAAATGCTACCTGGTCGAGGCAAGAAAGCGGGCCCAGGAGGCGGATCTGGTGGTGATCAACCACCACTTGCTGTGTGCCGATCTGGCGCTCAAAGAGGAGGGCTTCGGTGAACTGCTGCCGAGTGCCGACTGTTTTATTCTGGATGAGGCCCATCAACTGCCGGAAGTGGCGGGTAACTTTTTCGGTGTCACCCTCAGCGGCCGGCAGCTCAGTGAGCTGGCCAAGGATTGCATCACCGAATATCACAAAGAGGCTAAGGACACACCCCAGCTGAAGGAGCGTGCCGAGGCACTCAACCGCATCTCAAAGGATCTGAGATTGGCCTTTGGTCTGGAGATGCGACGTGGAGCCTGGTCTGAGCTCGCTGATAACCCCTCGGTCAATGCCCAATTGGAGAATCTGCAACAGGCGCTGGATGATCTGCTCGAGGCGCTGACCGCTGTTGAAGGGCGGGGCAAAGGGCTGGACAGTATCAAGGAGCGTTGCGAAGTGCAGATCCAGCGCTTGCAAGGTCTGCTGGATGAGCAGGCCGAGGATTCGATCCGCTGGTATGAGACTCAGCGTCAGAGCTTCCGTTTGAATCGCACCCCACTGGATATCGCCAATATCTTTCGTGGTGTGATGCAGGCCCACTCGGCCTCGTGGATCTTTACCTCAGCTACCCTGGCGGTGGGAGACAGCTTCGATCACTTTGCCAATCAGCTCGGCCTGCAAGCGGCAAAAACCCACTGTTGGGACAGTCCCTTCGACTATCCGAGGCAGGCCGTCTGGTATGTTCCTCAAGGACTGCCGCAACCCTCCGACGCCAACTTCAACCGTACCGTTTCGGATCTCTCCCTGCCGATCCTCAAAGCGAGTCACGGCAGAGCGTTCCTGCTCTACACCAGTCACCGGGCTCTGCAGGAGGCGGCTGAGTATCTGCAGGACAAACTTGACTACCCGATGCTGGTGCAGGGCACAGCGCCACGTACAGAGCTAGTGGAGCAGTTTCGTGAGCTGGGCAATGCGGTACTGCTAGGGACCTCCAGCTTCTGGGAAGGGATCGATGTGCGTGGTGAGGCGCTCTCCTGTGTGATTATTGACAAACTCCCCTTCGCTTCACCTGGCGATCCGGTCTTGCAGGCGCGTATCGATGCGCTGCGCCAACAGGGGGGTAATCCCTTCATGACCTTTCAACTGCCCCAGGCGGCAATCGCTCTGAAGCAGGGTGCCGGGCGACTGATCCGCGATGAGTCGGATCGAGGCGTGTTGGTGATCTGCGATCCGAGGTTGCTGAATAAACCTTATGGCAAAGTTTTTATACGCAGTCTGCCGCCGATGACCAAAACCCGTGATCTGAGTGTCGTGGAGCGATTTTTCTCTTTGATGGGGGCGTTGCAGAAGCAGGCGGAATAGGCAGGCAGTATAGGGTCGGCAGAGTACGATTGGAGAGTGATGGTAGTTAAATGCCATTTGCTACTCTGTTCGCTTTTCTAAACCATGGATATGGACATGATTTTAATCAACACTTTCAGTTGGACTTTGTTCAGAAATGTCATCGCTGCGTCAATTCTTCTCTGTGTCATTCCAACTACTCTATTTGCTGAAACTGAAGGTTGGAGAGATAGAGAGGGGAATCCAACCCCTGAATCGGACAATTTGAAAAGTATTGATGGATTTAGTGGCTGGTTGATCATCACCCCAGATCCTGATTGGGAAGCTGAATGGAATACGTCACCTGAAACTACCCCCCATTTTTCTGAAGCATCTGAAGTTGCCTATGGTGAGAAACTTACCTTCCTGACCTTCTATGGAAATCCAAAGGTTGATCCATCAGGCAACATTGATATTCGTTGTGATATTCAAGTGATACAACCAGATGGTACGGCTTCTGTGGATATGAAGGATATTGAATGTGCCGTTGGTAAACTACAAGGGAATCCGCACTATGTGCGATTAACGTCTGCAGTGATGAACTTCATTGGTGAAGAAAATGATCCTCCCGGCACATGGACTGTCAATATAAATCTAACCGACCAAAACAGAAAGGTTAGTGTACCGCTAACATCGAAGTTTGAGTTATCACGAACTAAGATTGCCAAATCGGTTTTGCTCGAAAAGTCAAGGTTTAAGTCGCAAGAAGATGTGGGTAAATGGATGATGTACTACTACATGAGTCCTGAGCCAGATGCGCTTGTTGAAGCAGTTGAGTATATGAGTCTATCTGGTTTACTGGATAACAAAGATGCCATATCTCCTGTATCCGGCTTCCTGGCTGGTGTATTCAAAGATAATCCTAACCATGTGCCCGAATGGATTGGTCGATTAAAGTCACTTAAAGAGTCACATTTTGAGGTTGTGGTGCTTGGGTTGTGGTATGCAAATCTTCCCGATTCACAGAAACAGGTTGATGCACTACTTGATAAATATCCTATTCTGAAGAAACAGTTTCCATTCCTTGAAACAGGCTCTCCTATCGATGTTGAGAAAATCCCCCTAAAGCAAGGTGCATGGGTACTTGATGCTTTATGGGGTAAGTTTTCCGCAACAGGCGATAAACAAGCCATCACAGGAGTTTTGGCTCAGAATTGGTTCAAAACTGCTCAACTTCTCCGCACGGATGATTCGATGGCGATCTATAAAAGTTATGCAGTACTGTAAGGAAGAATTGAAAAATCAACCTGAAGATGTTGTTGAAAAACTGCATGAAGTTGTGGCTGGTGCGATCAGAGGTGATGGTCAGCAAACGTCTTCAGATTAGGTTTTTTGAAATCATCTGTCCGCGAAACATTGTCTGCCATTTGTATTCAGTCAGCAAAAAGATGTCCCGAGCAGGGGGATAGCTCGGGACATCAAGACGACAAGAAGATGATTGCCTTTTGGCCATCGCTGTACCGCAGTGAAATAGGTTTCGATCTCAATGCGGCGCCAGTTTTTATAATTGCAGGATGGCCGGCTCATCTTCTCGTATTCAGTTGCTCAAAGCGGAACTGTAGCTCCTGTCGATCACCGGGATATGGTGATCAAGCCAGTTTTTAATGAATACCATTGTGCCATCTTCGATCTCAGTCTCACCAGCATGAAATTTTTTCTGCAAGTCAGCACAGGTCTTTACCAACTGTTTATGCTCCTCTTTATGGGCATCCAAGCCTCGATAGCCACGCTCCTCCATTAAACGCTCTTCAGTTTCAAAATGAACGACGACGAAATCGATCAGGCTATCCAGGTTGCTGCCGATGTCCTGGCGCCCACCTTTCGATACTGCGTCGTTCAGGGCGTTGACACGACTAAACAGCTCTTTATGTTGGGTATCACAAACTTCGACATGAGTGCTGTATTTTTCCTCGATCCATTGCATTAATGACATGCTTGAGTTCCTCTTTCAGGTTATTTCCATAACGTTTTTTATCAATCAAATGACTGTGTGATTATCCAAGATGGCAGGCATAGAGAGGCTCTTTTGGTAGTTTTATTAAGATGAGGCCAATCATTGCCATCGATCGATGACAGCTAAGCGGTTCACTCAATTTTATTATTTTTGAGAGTGCAACGACTACCCAGCGCTTAGCGGGTCAAGCTCATTCACAGTGTCGATCAATGACAGGGTGTAGTCGTGCTGAGTGAAACATGATTGTGCGTGCAAGGCACATAAAAGCAGCTGGAGGATAACGCAAATGTTGGTAGTGTATTGCCATGTTCGATTTGAAAATCCCAGAGGTAATCAGTGTACGATTAAATGAACGATATTATTAAATTCTGTGCTGCTATCGTGATAGAAAACAGATTCTTATACAAAAGACCGCATAAGTAAAGCGGATAAATTTAATACTGTAGCAAGTCACTAAAAAGTACAAAAAAGGTTTTTTAAACGCCGATATCAATGTAGGAACGAGCCAGTTTTTGCAGAGCAATGATGTAGGCTGCGGTTCGATAATCCTCGATCTCAGGCATCCGTTTTCGAACGTCGATAATCTCCTGCATGGCGAGTCGCATACTGTCATCCAGGCCTGAGCGAACCAAATCGAGTTCATCGGCGCCTCTGGCCAGTTTAGCGCTGATCCATTCCGGTACTTTTTTGCCACTGGTGTGTTCCAGGGCGGCAAGAATGTGTTGTCCCCGCGACTCATCAAGACGTCGTTCAATACGCCCGAAACGCATATGGCTCAGATTGCGTATCCACTCGAAGTAGGAGACAACCACACCGCCGGCATTGACGTAGGCATCTGGTAGGATGGTGATCCCCCGGCTTCGCAGAATGCGGTCTGCTTCGAATGTGATTGGGCCATTTGCTGCTTCTGCGATCAGATTGGCGTGGATCTTGGGCGCATTGCTCTCGGTGATGGCCGACTCCATGGCGGCGGGTATCAATATATCGCACTCATGTTCCAGCACCGAGTCACCATCTTCAATGAACTCACCACAGCGGTGGTAGTAGGCTTCCTCGACATGGATGCCCTCCTCATTGAGGATGGCCCCATCCCGTACGATGATGCCGATGATCTTGGCTCCATCCTCTTCTGAAAGAAACTTTGCCGCATGGTAGCCAACATTACCCAGTCCCTGAATGATAATGCGTTTCCCTTCGAGTTCCCCATCCAGGCCAGAGGCGCGTAACTCCTCCTTATGGCGAAAAAACTCCTGCAGGGCATATTGAACACCGCGGCCTGTCGCCTCGGTACGTCCATTGACGCCCCCATGGGCTACCGGTTTGCCGGTCACACAGGCCATTGCATTGATATCCTCTGGATTAAGATGCTTATAGGTATCGGCAATCCAGGACATCTCCCGTTGACCGGTGCCCATATCCGGCGCAGGTACATTGGTGGAGGGGCTCAGGAAACCGGCGCTCGCCAACTCACGGGCAAAGCGTTGGGTAATCAGTTTCAATTCGTTACGGTTATAGT
>JARRQD010000040.1:0-44560 GCA_037382205.1 Candidatus Thiodiazotropha sp. | reverse complement strand
TTACTCGGAGTGCCAACCGTGCGTGACAGAGTGGTTCATGCCACCTTGAAGGCGCTGCTGGAACCGATCTTCGAGCCGTTATTCTCCGAGCACAGCTACGGATTCCGTCCTAGACGGAATCAGCGCCAAGCGGTCGAGGCGGCGCGTCGGATCGTGGCCAGTGGCAAGCCGTATGTGGTGGAAATCGATTTATCGAAATTTTTCGACCGAATCCATCATGACCGGCTGATACTTGAGCGAGGGCAGGATATTCGTACTGTTCAGGAGCTGTTGGGCCATAAGGATATTCGCACGACCCAATTTTATACCCATGTTATGGGTCGGGGTGCGTCAGGTGTGCTGAGTCCATTGGATAGGGTGATTTAAACGGGGTGATCTGATACTTTCTGCTGCAGTGGCATTACCCTGTAACAGTAGGTAGGTTGTCATTAAGGCGAGATCCGCCAATACCTGAATGGCCCAAGTTGAGAAATGAGCAGCGAGCAGCAAACGAATCAGCCCAGCATGGGCAATCCTGTACACCTTTTGGCGTTTGGTTTTGGCACCGGCCTGTCACCAAAAGCACCGGGTACTTTCGGTACCTTGGTGGGAATTCCGTTCTACCTGGTGTTGCAGCCTCTACCCCTGGTCTACTATCTAGCCATTACCGGGTTGGCGTTTTTGCTTGGCATCTGGTTATGCGAACAGACTTCTCGGGATCTGGGGGTGCATGATCACGGGGGGATCGTCTGGGATGAGATCGTTGGCTATCTGGCAACCATGGCTTTCGCCCCCAGTGGCTGGGATTGGCTGATCGTCGGTTTCATTCTGTTCCGTTTTTTCGATATTGTGAAACCCTGGCCGATCCGATGGCTCGATCGACGGGTGGAAGGGGGCTTCGGCATTATGGTGGATGATTTGATTGCCGGGGTTTTTGCGGCGATCTGCCTGGCGTTACTGAATCAATGGGAGTGGTTCTGAATGACAATACGATTTCTGCTGATCTGTCTGCTCTGGCTTGGCTTCAGTGCCACACCGGTAGCTGCTGTGGAGCGGCTTGTGGTGGAGGCGCTGTTTGCTGATAAGGCGATGGTCAGCATCGATGGGGCCCGAAGGCTGTTGAAGCTGAATAAGCCATCCCCGGAAGGGGTGTTGCTGATCTCTGCGACCAGTAAGCAGGCGGTGATCGAAGTGGATGGTAAACGGGATACCTATCAGCTGGGTGGTCACATCTCCAGCCAGTTCAGTAGACCGGAGCTGATGAAGGCCAAGGTCTGGCGCGATCAGGCCGGTGCCTATTCAACAGTGGGGACGATCAATGGGTTGACGGTCAAGTTTCTTGTGGATACCGGCGCCACCGCTGTGGCGATGGGCGCCAGTCAGGCCAAGCGGCTGGGGGTTCAATACCGATATGAGGGGCAAGAGATCCTGATCAATACCGCCAATGGGGTTACTAAGGGCTATCAGGTCACCCTGGACCGGGTGCAGGTGGGGGATATCGTGTTGCGCAAGGTCAAGGGCTTTGTCGTCGAGGGGCATGGGCCCAGACGAGTACTGCTCGGGATGAGTTTTCTCAACCAAGTCAAAATGGAGGACCAGGGGGATGTGCTGCTGCTTGAGAAGCGGTTCTAATCGGCTTCTGTTGGCCGTTGATCAGACTGGATCGGTCTCTTTATCCCGTTCGATCAGTGCGTAGGCTGAGTGGTTGTGGATCGACTCGAAGTTCTCGGATTCGATCACATAGGCGCTGATTCTCTCTTCTTGATTAAACTGAACCGCAATATCCCGCACCATGTCTTCGACAAATTTTGGGTTGTCGTAGGCGGTTTCAGTGACAAACTTCTCGTCAGGTCGTTTCAGCAATCCGTACAGCTCGCATGAGGCCTGTTTCTCCACCATGTCGATGATCTCTTCGATCCAGATAAAGCCTTTGGTTCTGGCCTGTACGGTGACATGGGAGCGCTGGTTGTGCGCGCCTCGGTCGGAGATCTTTTTTGAACAGGGGCAGAGGCTGGTTACCGGCACCACAACTTTGATCTCGATGATCGGTGTGCCGCCGTGGATCTCGCCAATCAGGGTGACATTGTAGTCAAGCAGGCTTTTGACTCCGGAGATGGGGGCGGTTTTTTTGATGAAGAAGGGGAAATTCATCTCAATATGGCCGGACTCTGCTTCCAGGCGCTCGGTCATCTCAGCCAGCATATCCTTGAAGGATTCAACGGTGATTTCGGTTTCATGGCTGTTGAGGATCTCCACGAAACGGGACATGTGCGTGCCCTTGAAGTTGTGGGGCAGGTTGACGTACATGTTGAAGTTGGCAATGGTGTGTTGCTCACCCTCACTGCGGTCTCTGATCCGCATCGGGTGGCTTATGTCTTTGATTCCAACCTTGTTAATGGCAATCTGGCGGGTATCCTCGCTGTTCTGGACATCGGCAATCTGTGAGCCATTAACGGGTGTTTTATCAAGCATTTCGGTGTTTTCCTGTCCTACCATACAAGGTGTGGACTGCTGGTCTGGTTGTAATGTTCCAAGGTTATTCCCACGGCGAGAATGGGACAACAGTGAGAAGATCAGGTATTTATGTTTGGCTGCAAACGGCCTATCGACTTCACCAGAAACTGCCTCTGAGCTCGAATTCGCCGTGTCGAACAGTAAATTATCTCCAAAATCAATGGTTGGAGTCAATTCTGCGGGGCAGGTTTTCGGGGCAAACAGGGGGTTAGAAGGTCCTGTTGATAATGTAGTCTGCGATCCAGCGCAGGGGGTCGGCTTCATCTGAGAATATCTGAAGATTTTGCCGGGCCTCCTCGATCAATTCCGAGGCCTTCTCTTTCGCCTCTTTAAGACCCATGATTGAGGGATAGGTGGGCTTTTCCTGGGCCAGATCCTTGCCTTTGGTTTTGCCCAGGGTTTCCGGGTCTCCCTCCACATCCAGAATGTCATCCTGGATCTGAAAGGCTAGACCGATGCATTTGGCATAGCGATCCAGGTGGGTGATCTGCGCTTTGCTGGCCGAGGCGCTGAGTTGCGCCCCCATTCGCACCGCTGCACGGATTAGCGCGCCGGTCTTGTGGATGTGCAGATTCTCCAGCTCGGCAAGGTTGAGCTCCTGGCCAATCGCCTGCAGGTCGATTGCTTGTCCCCCAGCCATGCCTCTGGAACCGCTGGCCCGGGCCAGGGTCTCGATCATGGCCAGCCGGGTTTGGGCATCGGCGGGGATCTTCGGATCGCAACACAACACCTTAAAGGCGAGCGTCTGCAGGGCGTCCCCCACCAGAATGGCGGTTGCTTCGTCGAACGCCTTGTGACAGGTGGGACGATTGCGTCGCAGATCGTCATCGTCCATCGCCGGCAAGTCATCGTGAACCAGAGAGTAGACATGCACCAGCTCGATCGCACAGGCCGGTCCGTCGAGTGACTCGATGGGTAGCCCCAGTGCTTGGCCAGATGCATAGACCAGCAGCGGGCGCACCCGCTTACCCCCGTCGAGACAGGAGTAGCGCATCGCCCGGTGCAGGTGGGCGGGCAGGGTGGATTCACTTGGTAGCCGCTGATCGAGCGCTGCCTCAATCCGCTGCTTGCACTGCTTGATGTAGGCTTTCAGGGCGTTATTCACTGTCATTTGAGAACGATTCCAGTTCGGATGTCTGTTGGTCTCCACTGAGAATCTGTACCTTCTGCTCAGCTTCTTTCAGGGACTCCTGGCAGAGTCGGGTCAAAGTGACGCCCCGCTCGAATGATTTGAGGGATTCCTCAAGGGACTGGTCACCCTGTTCCAAGGTTTCAACCAGGCTCTCCAGCTCTTTAAGAGCCTCTTCAAAGGTTGGTGTTTTCGTTTTTCTGGTCACGGTAATTTGTGTGGACTGAAAGTGTGTCGATTGTTAACAGCCCCTAAAACTAACCCACCCCAGATAGAAGGGTCAATCATAATCTGGAACTCTTTCAGGTGGATAGTTGCTGTGGTGTGGGCTGAGAATGGGGGTTTTTCCACTCAACAGCCCAATGGGCTCGCCAGCCCAAGCCCAGATGTGTAAACTTCCGGCGGTGTCAACAGATTGTAATAGGATTGATTACCCAATATGAGTGGCAGTTACGACGCGTCTGATATCGAAGTCCTCAGTGGTCTTGAGCCAGTTCGTAAAAGACCCGGGATGTACACTGAGACTTCCCGGCCAAATCATCTGGCGCAGGAGGTGATCGACAACAGTGTCGATGAGGCCGTGGCTGGTTTCGCAAAGTCGATCGAGGTCACCCTGTTCAAGGATGGCTCTCTGCAAGTGGTGGATGATGGTCGCGGTATGCCGGTCGATGTGCATCCACAGCAGGGGGTGCCTGGGGTGGAGGTGATTCTGACCAAACTCCATGCGGGCGGTAAGTTCTCCAATAAGAGTTATCAGTTTTCCGGCGGACTGCATGGTGTCGGTGTGTCGGTTGTCAACGCTTTGTCAAAACACCTGGAAGTGTGGGTAAAGCGCGATTCCAAGGAGTACAACATCGCCTTCGCCGGGGGAGAGAAGATCTCCGATCTGGAAGCGGTCGGTAAGGTCGGTCGTAACAATACCGGTACGCGGGTGCGATTCTGGCCCGATGAGCAGTATTTCGACAGCGTTCGATTCTCAGTGCGCCAGCTACGCCACGTACTGCGGGCCAAGGCGGTGCTCTGTCCCGGTCTGAAGGTAACCTTCCATGATGAAAAGAGCGGCGATAAGGAGACCTGGCTCTATGAAGATGGTTTAAGGGACTATCTACTGGATGCCCTTGATCAGGCTGAGCGAATTCCCGATGATGCCTTTATCGGTGAGATGGCTGGCAACCGGGAGGCGGCTGCCTGGGCGGTCGTGTGGTTGCCTGAAACCGGCGAGCTGGTGACCGAGAGCTATGTCAATCTGATTCCCACCGCTCAGGGAGGTACCCATGTCAATGGCCTGAGAAGCGGTCTCACCGATGCAGTAAGGGAGTTCTGTGAATTCCGTAATCTGCTGCCCCGTGGGGTGAAATTAACGCCTGAAGATGTTTGGAATCGGGTCTCCTATGTGCTCTCTGTCAAACTCCAGGATCCCCAGTTCTCCGGTCAGACTAAAGAGCGTCTCTCCTCCAGAGAGTGTGCGGCTTTTGTCTCTGGAGTGGTGAAAGACTCGTTTAGCCTGTGGCTCAACCAGCATACCGAGGTGGGTGAGCGGATTGCCGAGATGGCGATTATCTCAGCTCAGGGCAGAATGCGGGCTGGGCGCAAGGTGGCTCGGAAGAAGGTGACCCAAGGGCCAGCGCTACCGGGTAAATTGGCAGACTGCAGTTCGGTCGATCCAACCCGCAGTGAACTGTTTCTGGTGGAGGGTGACTCAGCCGGTGGTTCTGCTAAACAGGCGAGAGATCGAGAATATCAGGCGATCATGCCGTTGCGCGGTAAGATACTGAATACCTGGGAGGTCGATCCGGTGGATGTGCTGGCATCCCAGGAGGTGCATGACATCTCGGTGGCGATCGGTGTGGAGCCTGGCAGCAGTGACCTGTCGGGACTAAGATTTGGCAAAGTCTGTATTCTGGCTGATGCGGATTCAGACGGGCTGCATATCGCAACCCTGCTGTGTGCGCTGTTTCTAAAGCATTTCAAGCAACTGGTCGAGCAGGGACATGTCTATATTGCTACGCCACCCCTCTATCGGATCGATGTGGGCAAGCGGGTCTTCTATGCCCTGGACGATGATGAGAGAGCGGGGGTTCTGGATCGGATAGAGGCAGAAAAGCTAAAAGGCAAGGTCAGTGAACAGCGCTTTAAAGGTCTGGGTGAAATGAATCCGAAGCAACTGCGGGAGACAACCATACATCCGGACACTCGAAAGTTGATTCAACTGACTGTAGAGGATAGTGAAAACACTAACAAGGTGATGGATATGATGTTGGCAAAAAAGCGGGCATCTGATCGAAAGAAATGGCTTGAGAAGAAGGGTGATCTTGTAGAAATCTAGAGAATCTCTGATGAATCGTAATAACGACATTATCGATCAATGCCAAACTCTCTTGTCTGGCGCAGTTTTCGTCGCAACTTTCGTGCTCGTATGGTTTTTCGGCTTGCCATCTGTGCAGGCAGCTGAGTTAAAGCCACTGGCGGATATCGATGTAGTAAAACTGCAAGTCAAGCTTGACGAGATGAAAAGCCTCGCCTCCCCACTCAGGGTTCAACTCAGAAAGGTACGCTCTGAAGTCGAATTTGATATTCGGCAAATCCATAGCATTGAACGCAGTATCAGTCAGGCTGAAAATGATTTAAAGCGTTTGATCATGATGCACAGAGGCGGGCGCTTCAATGGGATGAGGGCGCACTTCCTTACCGACAGTTTGCGTCGCAAAGCCAGAAATCTGCATGGCGGAGAAGACTATGTCGATGCGATGATGTCGCGAGAACAGCAAAAGCCTGACCAACAAAATGCTGAGTTATTGAATGACTATAATCAGCTGCGATCGCAATTGGGTAACTACAGTCAGCTTCTAGATCAATGTCTGGTCATTACGACTCGGCAGCAACAGGCTTTGTAATGCAAAGATCCATACTGATTATCGTCAGTCTGGCGCTTGCGGTTTCCCTGGTTCTGGTGTTGCTGTTTTGGCAGCCGCAGATTGGTGGACATGCTGCGATCCCACTACGAGCTGTTCCCCAGGGTGGTGAATTCAGCTTAGACTCCTACCAAGGTGAGGTAAGTCTTGAGGATTTCCGGGGTAGCGTGGTGTTTCTCTATTTTGGATACACCTGGTGTCCGGATATCTGCCCGACCAATCTGTCGATGATCAGTGCGGTTTTAGATGAGATGTCTGAGTCAGAGCGGGTCAAAGTGCAGCCGATTTTTGTCAGTGTCGACCCGGCCAGGGACACTGTACAAAGACTGAAAGAGTATGTGGAGTACTTTCATCCCCGCCTGCTGGGCTTGACTGGCGATGCCGCAACAATTGCTGAGGTGGCTGGGCGATATGGAGCAGCCTACCAGATCCATGCAGAAGAGGGTGTTGACAATTATGTTGTTGATCACACCGCTGATACCTATCTGATCGGAGTGGATGGAAAGCTGGCGAAAATATTTCCTCATGGCACCGATTCGCAGGTTCTGTTGACGGCTGTTCGAGCGTTACTCTGAAGCGACGGTCGAACGACAGCTGTGATCGGCTCTGTGTTCAGGAAAATCTTAGTAGAAACCCCGCTGCTTCCAGATAATTCGCCTCTTGCTCCAGTTCAGCCCGGGTCAATGGATGCTGATCGATCCAATCCTCGGGAAAAACCAGTGAGATGTGATTACCTTCCGCCTCGATTCTCGGTAAGGGTTTAGCGGCTGGGGAGCGGGCCCGATGACTCAGTACTGAGAGGCGGAGTAGCACAGAGAGCTTCTTGGTGCAGCTGATGACATCACTGGGCAGCTGTTCGAATACCGTACTGGGAAACTTGCGCCGATGTCCCCGAACCATGGCTGACAACACGCGCTGCTCTTGACGGGAGAAGCCGGAGAGGTCGGAATTTTCGATCAGGTAGGCGCCATGCTTCTGGAATTGACTGTGGGATACGGTCAAGCCGATTTCATGGACTTTTGCTGCCCATGTCAGCATGGCGGCATACTTGGGGGCCTCCAACTGCCAGCTTCGCTTGATCTGATCCAGTAGATTGAGAGCTGTCTCTTCGATGCGTTGTGCTTGAGCCTGGTCTACATCGTAGCGTTTGATCAAGGTTTTCAGGGTTCTTTCACGGGCATCTTCATCCTGGCGTCTACCGATCATGTCATAGATCAAGCCCTCTCTCAGTGCCTCTGAAGAGACCTCCATATGGTCAATGCCGATGTGCTCAAAGACTGCGGACAACACCGCCACGCCACCGGCGAAAACCGGCTTTCTCTCTTCGGAGAGACCTTTTAAAGCGAGTGCCTCCACCGAGCCGGCTTCGATCAGGTGATTGGTGAGTGTCTGCAGGGACTCTCGGGTAATGCCCGATTCACTCCAGCCTTCTGCGATGACCACATTGCGAATCGATTTGATACTGCCCGAGCTGCCAATGGCTCGGTTCCAATCCCGATCACGGAATTCGTTTCTGACCGGCCTGATTTCCACGGCGCAGGCCAGCTTGGCTGCGCGCATCGATTCTCTGGTGATCTTGTCTTGGGTAAAAAAACGGCGGCTCATACTGACGCAGCCCATGTGCAGACTCTCCCGCTCTAAAGGCTGATAGCCCTCACCGATGATCAGTTCCGTACTGCCACCACCGATATCCACCACCAGTCGTTTGTCATTATCTGCGGCCAAGCCATGGGCGACACCAAGATAGACTAGCCTGGCCTCTTCACGGCCAGCGATGATTTCAATGGGGTGTAACAAGGCCTGTTCTGCAAGCGCATGAAAATTGTCCGCCGGGTGGATTTGACGCATGGTGTTGGTGCCTACGACCCGGACGTTTTCCGGGGGTAAGGGTCTCAAGCGCTGGGCATAGCGACTCAGACAGCTCAAAGCCCGCTCTGCCACAACGGGATCCAGGTGCTTATCCTCGGTGAGGCCTTCGCCGAGTCTAACCATCTCCTTCATCTTGTCGATGATCTGCAGGTGGCCATCGTGCACCCGAGCGACGATCAGATGAAAACTGTTGGAGCCCAGGTCGATTGCGGCGATGGCTTCCTGCAAATCCGCTTCTGGCAGCTGTTGGGTCATTTTTGACATACTCGTTAGCAAACAAGGCCCCGCATCATATCAACAATTACAAACCGGTTAACAGGTTTGCGGTAACTTCAGAGTATGGGTGACAATAGGATTCTGATGGTGATCGAATGGCCAGTCTCAGCGGAGTGGGTGATGAATTTTTGCAGTCAATGTGGTGCTAAGGTAGAGGTGATGGTTCCTGAAGGGGATAACCGTCCAAGGCATGTCTGTGCAGCCTGCAGCACCATCCACTACCAAAATCCAAAAATCGTGGTTGGCTGCATTCCGGTCTGGGAAGATCAAATTCTCTTGTGTCGCCGGGCGATTGAGCCCAGATATGGACTCTGGACACTGCCGGCCGGTTTTATGGAGAATGGTGAAACCAGTCAGCAGGGCGCCGCCAGGGAGACCCTGGAAGAGGCCACTGCCAGGGTTGAGGTGGAGGGGCTCTATGGCTTGTACAATCTGCCCCATATCAGCCAGGTCTATTTGATCTTCCGCAGCCGACTGCTCGACTTGGCGTTTTCGCCAGGCAGCGAGAGTCTGGAAGTGGCTCTATTTCGTGAATCAGAGATTCCCTGGCAGGAGATGGCCTTCCCGGTAATTCGGGAGTCACTGAAAATCTTCTTCGAAGACCGGCGGAAAGGGGACTTTCCGCTCCGTGGCGGCACCATCATCCGCAGTAAACAGGATCGGCGTGGTTATCAGATGATCATGGATCAACCTGGATATCCAGCCCAATCCGGCTAAAGCCCGTTACTACCGAAACTTGGCACCAGGCGGACATTGTTCGCCACCAGGCCATCATCCTTGTCGCTCTCTTCGATGTAGAACTCAAGGACAGAGTCGCGATTCATCATCACCTCATCTGTCACTTCATCCGCCAACTCATTGGCATGACAGAAGACACTTTCGTATGGGGAGTCCTCTAAACGGGGATCGATGATCCATAGATTAGGATCGATGCGCTTGATGAAGCGCAGAAAACCATATCCTTTCTCAGGAAACCACTTAGAGCAGACACCACGAACACAGGAGCCAGGCGTACCCCACTCATTTCTCGGTTCGTAGGAGATGGGTAAGAGATCCGGAATCAGAAAACCTGAATAGTAATCGTCCACCAGGCGCCGTAGCTCTTGTGAAACATTGCGAAAGCCGAGCAGTTCCACCCGACAACCACGATCCTGCAAGGCGGTTACTACCTGTAGAAAGTCGCCATCACCAGTTACCATCAGCAGTAGGTCGAGTTTCTCAGCCTGCAGCATGGCATCGACCGCCATATCCAGGTCGGCATTGGCCTTGGTGGTTACATTACCTTCCTCATCTGTATAGCGACGTACATTTTTTACGATAACCTTCCAACCGAACTCCCTCACCATTTGTTGGTAGGTCAAAGCGCGTCTTTTATACTCTGGATCCTCTTTTGCACGTTCTTGATCAAATGCAATATAGGTGTTGAGTCTAACCAGAGAGCCGCCATATCGGCCGGCAAACATTCTCAGGATATCATAACGGAGCTGATAGCCACCGTTATAACGTACATTTTCGGCATCAACAAAAACGCCAACTTTAAGTATTTGTTGCAATGTGGTTTACCCGAAAGATAATTGTTTTGAGGGAAGATCTATTTATTTAATTAATTAATCAAGCGATCGATTCGATTAAACTAATATCGATTAAAGAATGGGCTTCTACAGATGGTGTAATCACAAAGTCTGTAGTTGGTTGAATATGTAATAGTCATTAATTGTTTGATTAAATAGGGGTAGTTGCAGCCCCCCTATGTATCGCTGCATCTCTAACAAAATAATCACTATTTGCGAGAGCTGTTTCTGTTTGAGCGTATTCCGTTGCCCTGAATGCGCCATTAAAAGCCTTTCATCTTAGAATCAGTTTATTTAATTGTCGAGCTAATCTGGCCCTGTAATTATTATGTTATTGCAAAATATCATTAACATCCACTTTATTGTACCTCGATTTTCAAGAAAAATTTAATACCAATATTCGGGGGGATATCTCTTTAATTCTATTAAATGGAATAAAACCATGATCTGTTTTAATCAATTGTTTATGTGTTCTGTTAATTAACTAACTACCTGAGATCATTAATTAATTGTATATGACTCTGCAAGACTGCAGGTAAATAATCCATCAATACATATTTAAAAACAGCACAGATTGTTTTAGGAAATTTCTATTAATATTAGCGTTAATTGAACACTTTGGGAATATTTTTCCTATATTATTGTGACAAATTAAACAAACTTACAATGTAATTAGAATTATTTTCGGAAAAAAAGCGCAAATCAGCAGGGTAATGATAGATAGGCGGTCTAATATTCAAGAGATTGTTTCTTCGCTCGTTCCAATAATAAAAAATCGACAATTGAGGAGGTCAGCTCTAATTTGTGGCTGTTCAGTAGGGTTTTTGTCAGCTATTGCTTGAAGCTCCTAACATTGTGATTATTATAATGACAGACTCGCAGCGGTATTATCTTTCGCTCATCATGAGTACACATCGCTCATTCTGTCATTCTGTTTTGCAGGGAGACCGAGAGCCCCGGCTGGGCGGGTTGGATTCGTGTTAACAGACCCTAATAATAACCATACAGGAACAAATTGCGATGTTATCTGATTTTTCCACCCATCAAGGCCTCAAGGCGAGTGAGCTGTTTTTACAGGCTGATCGCCTTGAACCCTGCCTGCTGGTGATTTTTGGTGCGGCAGGTGATCTTACCCGACGCAAACTGATTCCCGCGATCTACAATCTGGTACGGGAAAAGGCGTTGGATGAGCGATTTGCGGTAATTGGTTACAGTCGTTCATCAAAAAGTGATGAAGCGTATCGTGACTTACTCTTTGAAGCCGTGAAAGGGTTTTCCCGCTCACAGCCTGTCGATGATTCTGTATGGCAGGCATTCAGCCAACGGATCGCCTATGTGGAGGGAGATTTCGAAGACCCTGAAGGCTACAACAGATTGCGCGATGCCCTGGAGCGCTATGAGGCGCTTATCGGCAGTGAGGGCAATCGACTCTTCTACTTTGCCACACCCCCATCAGCGGCCACGATCATTCTGCACCGTCTGGATGAGGCGGGACTGTTAGGCAAACAGGGTGAGCAGGTTCCCTGGACCCGGGTAGTCATGGAAAAACCCTATGGCCGGGATCTTGAATCAGCGGTAGAACTGAATCGGGTGGTTGGAGAAACCTTACAGGAGGAGCAGGTCTATCGCATCGATCACTATCTGGGTAAGGAGACGGTTCAGAATATCTTGATTGCACGCTTGGGCAACACCATTTTCGAACCGTTGTGGAACCGAAAGTATGTCGACCATATTCAAATTACTGCGGCAGAGTCGATTGGTGTCGAAGGACGCGATTTTATGACAATACCGGAGTGTTGCGTGACATGGTGCAAAGTCACCTGCTGCAAGTACTCTCTCTGTGTGCCATGGAACCTCCGGTCTCATTTGCCGCTGACGACATTCGTGATAAACGTGTGGAAGTATTACGTGGCCTACGCAGTCTGCAGAATCGAGAAGTATTTGATCATGTGGTGTTTGGTCAATACCGGGGTTACCGGGATGAAGAGAATGTTGACCCGAAATCCCGTACCCCTACCTATGTGGCAATCAAATGCTATATCGACAATTGGCGTTGGCAGGGTGTGCCATTCTTTCTCAGAGTCGGTAAACATCTGAGTCATAGAATGACGGAAGTTTCTGTATTTTTCCGTCCGGTGCCGCTCTGTCTGTTTGGGCGGGATGATGTTTGCCAGGATCTAGAGCCCAATGTATTGACGATTCGGATTCAGCCCGATGCGGGTATGGCGCTGAAAATAAGCAGTAAAAAGCCGGGGGATGATCTCGAAGTAAGCTCTGTTGAAATGGATTTCAACTACTCCGAAACTTACGATCATCCGATCAAAGATGCTTATGAGCGATTGTTGCTTGATGCAATTAAAGGGGATGCAACCCTGTTTGCGCGTCGGGATGAAGTTGAATATGCCTGGCGTTTCGTGACGCCTCTGCTGCAGAGTTGGCAGGCTGAGAGCAAAAAACAACCGCTTTTCTATGCTGAGGGAAGTGAAGGCCCGGATGAAGCGAACAGCCTAATGGATCGATACAGCCGGCAATGGCGGGAGATAAAACAGTGACAGGCAGACGCATGGTTGTCGATCAGAGCGAATTTACCACTCAAGCTGTAGAATGGATCGTGACGGCAATAGGGCAAGTTATCGACCAATATGGTCATTGTCATTTGATGTTGGCTGGTGGATCGACCCCACTGCCAGTGTATCAGCGGCTGGCCGAAAATAAGCAGATTCCCTGGTCTAAAATAACTCTCTACTTCGGTGATGAGCGCTGTGTGCCTGATGATACGCCAGAGAATAATGGCTTTAGCGTCATCGGGGCGCTGTTTCCGGATGGCCCGCCAGAGGGGGTGACCATCCATCGGATGTGTGGTGAAGAGCAGCCAGATCGGGCCGCACAAGCCTATGAATCCCTACTGCCTGAGCGTATTGATGTACTGCTGCTTGGGATGGGCGCAGATGGTCATACGGCTTCCCTGTTTCCTGGATCTGCCGCACTTGATGAGGTTACTCGCAAGGTAATGCCTGTGATTGGTAATAAGCCGCCGATGCAGCGACTCACGGTGACCCCCCCTGTGATTCAGCAGGCGAATCACCTGCTGCTCATGGCGCAAGGGGATGATAAGGCCGATGCGGTTCGTTGGGCATTGCAGGATGGCAGTGTGCCTGCTGTCCTGGCTAAGAGGGGGACTGGCTGTTGGACAAGCTGGCCGGGCGTAGCATAATGATTTCTCGGAGATGATCGGTTTTTGAGCCGACCAGAGTGATGGAATAAGCAGAGCAATCAATCTATGACTTCAAAATCAAATCCCCTCAGCCTGTCTCTCTCAAACATATTGGAAACTCTGAGTGCGACACACTGAGTTGCTGTCAGTAAAATACTAACGACAAATAGGAATCCTCAATGTCTGATTCAAAACAGTTTCACATAGGTCTCATCGGGTTGGGTGTGATGGGAAGAAATCTGGCGCTGAATATGGAGCAGAAGGGGTTTCCTGTTGCCGTCTGGAACCGGCGCAGCAGTACCATGAATGAGTTTCTGCAGGAGAATCAAGGTAAGCAGTTTGCCGGGCATAGTGAGCTAAGCGGTTTTGTCTCTTTGTTGGAGCGTCCCAGGCGGATTCTGTTGATGATCAAGGCTGGAGATCCAGTGGATCAGGTGATTGAGCAACTGCTGCCATTGTTACAGCCTGGGGATATTATCATGGACGGTGGTAACTCCTGGTTTGAGGATACACAACGTCGCGAGGCCCGTCTGCGTGAGCTTGGCTTGCACTATGTGGGGGTCGGTATATCCGGTGGTGAAGAGGGGGCGCGGAATGGCCCATCCATGATGCCGGGAGGTTCGGTCGAGGCTTATGCCGAAGTCAAATCCGTATTTGAAGCGATTACGGCTCAAACTGAAGCTGGCGCATGCGTTACCCATGTGGGGCCCGACGGCGCCGGGCATTTCGTGAAAATGGTGCACAATGGCATTGAGTATGCAGATATGCAGTTGCTGGCGGAAGCCTATGATCTGATGGTGCGTGGACTCGGCTTGCAGGAGCAGAAGATCGCCGAGGTATTTGAAGTGTGGAACCAGGGGCCGATGGAGTCTTTCCTGGTTGAACTCTCTGCTCAGGTGATGAAGGTCAAGGATCCTGAGACTGGAAAACCATTGGTCAGTCTGGTGATGGACAAGGCGGGGCAAAAAGGCACCGGACGTTGGACCGTGCAGGCCGCTCTGGAGCAGGGAGTCGCCATCCCCGGAATCTCTGCGGCGGTTGATGCAAGAGTGCTCTCTTCGATGAAGCAACAACGGCTGGCTGCGGCCAATCTACTGGCGGGGCCTGAGTCTGCATCAGACGTGGATCTTTCTGAGATGTTGGCCGATCTGCATGATGCCGTCTATGCCTCTCGCGTGACTGCCTATGCTCAGGGTATGGCATTGATACGCAGCGCCTCGGATCGCTATGGGTGGTCCGTTGATCTGGCTGAAACGGCCCGGATCTGGAAAGGGGGATGTATCATCAGGGCACGTCTGCTCGATCCAATCCGAGCGGCATTCTCCAATGACCCGGAGCCGGTCAATCTGATGATCGATTCAGCAATGAGTGATCTGTTACAGGGAGGGCAGGGGGCCTGGCGTCGGGTGATCGGTTATGCATTGAAGGCCGGAATACCACTGCCGGTGATGGGGGCCTGCCTCAACTATTTTGACAGTTATCGTACAGATCGACTGCCACAAAACCTGATACAAGCGCAACGGGATGCCTTTGGCGCTCACACCTATGAGCGAATCGATCATCCCGACAGAGGATTCGTTCATAGTGAGTGGCTGGATTCATAGCTGGATTCAGAAGAGGACGATCAACAGTGGTTTAGAGATCCTGCCACTTGGTCAATAGCATGCCGGACAGAATGCCAGCTGAACCGCCGCCAATGACCCCGCCCAACATGGCTCCGGGTAGATTGTGGTGGATGTTCTGCAGGACAGGGATTAGGGATCCGGCTATCTCTTGATCGATGGAGCTGATCATAATGAAGAAACTTAGGGTTACAAAAACAGAAACCCCAACGCCAACCATCAGGCCGTCGCCGATTGGTGGCAACAGATTGTCATAGAGCTTTATGAATCCTGGAACGAGAAAGACATAGAGTATTCCGGTCAACGGGCACATCAAGGCCACAATTATGGCGATTTGGTGGCTCGCTGAAAAATTCGAAAAGAGCAGGTAGCACAAGGATACAATCCAGCCGGCACTGAATCCTGTGAGGGTTTTGGCGTCGGCGCGATTGACTCTGGAGCCCTTGGAAAAAGAGCCATACAAAGCCCCCACGATTGCGCCGATGAGCATTGCAATGATCATAATGATCGACAGACTCGTTGGTTTTCCAGCGAATATGAAGTAGAAGATGCAGAGCGGCGATAGAATGGTAGTCATTAACACTGCCAGACGCATGCTACTATAGATCAGCGCTCCGATGGCGCCCGAGAGCACGCCGCCAAAAAGGTATGGGTCTATTGGTAGTGACCAATATTCGGCAAAGGTTGAAAAAAATACAAACAGCATGCCGTAGAGTAGGCCGATAAAGGCCCAGATCGCACCTCGAATGAACGCCTCTTTAATTCGTATCATTGTTGGATAGCCGTGTAGCCTGTGATTAAGAGCCAAGCTGGATCAATAATAAAACTATCGGCCGGAATCGAAAATATATTAGCTCTCAGGATAGGGCGGTTTACTATCCCGCAAGTTCAACCAGCCTTTGGCGATGCGATAGATCAACCATATGGCATTCGCAAATAGAATCACGTAACCCACTAAAATTACAGTGGTAATAAACCCGATTATCGACCACAGCAGCACAAACCAGAAGGTGCGGATTTGCCAGCGGAAGTGGGATTCCAGCCAGCTGCCTTTGACATCATCCCGTTTGACATAGTTGATGATCACACCGATCAACAGCGTAATCACAAATAGGAATGAGGCGGCTTGCAGTGCGTATACACCAACGGTAAGCGTTACTTCTCGTTCAAGCTTCTGTTTTTGAATGGGATTATTCATGTCTGATTATCGCTAACTGGTCTTCAACCTAAAAAAAGCAGTTGACCGCACCATTCTAATAGCAGGTGTTTGATTATGATGAAAACCGCTTCGATGGTTATGCTCAGCTACTGGGTGAATCACGCTACAGCGTGAATTGCACGCTTGTAGCGGCGCCTGGCGGCGTTGCGCGCCGTGCAGGGATGCACAAGTGTCGCGGGCACATGGATGTGCAGGAGCGACCCTTCACGCTGTCCAACTGATCTTTTTAGGTTCAACAGACCGCATTGTACACCAGATTCCTAAATGAATACTTATGTAGCATTTGCTACTGAAGGCGAGTCGATGATTTTGTAGTTTCTATCACACACAAACAGAGAAGGTGATTAGAAATGAAACCAATGAAGTTCTTTATCGATACCCATAGCCAGCAGCGTGAAACATTCCCAGTCGGTCTGACCCAGGAGCAGTTCGAGGGGTTTTATACGCGTTATGAGAACGCCGGCCTGGATGAGGACGTGATTCCGTTGCGTATCCATTTGAACTACGAGGATGCCCGAGCCTTCTGCTTCACCATGGCGCCGGATGCCGATGCGGTAGAGCGAGCTCACCAAAAAGTTGGGTTGCCATTTGATTCCATTACTGAAGTCAAAACTGTGACTCCTGGCGATACCTTTTTTCAACGCCGTGATGGGTAAAGTTGGCTGATGTATTCCAAATAACCTCGCGACCAGACAGTTGTCGAGGCAGGGGATGAGCTTATGTTGAATATCACATTTATGAATTTATTGAGTGTCGCACTGGTTGCATTGGTGGTCGGGCTTGGGGTGCTATTCACCATGGTTCGTTACGATCTCGGGCCGAAGGGTCGGCTGGCTAAGAGTGGTCAATGGTTTCTGGCTACCGCTTTAGGTACAGGGATTCTGGCGTTGGCTGTCAAGCTTATGATCATCCTGACTGTCAGCAGTTTTCCTGATGCAGTGATTGAGCCTTTTATCAAGCAATCTGAGGTAGTACCCGTGGTATCCAAGTTTGATCCCTTGCTGGGTATTCCGTCATCGAAGCGTTTTCGTTGGCAGCCATTGGATAGTGAAGCGGTTGAAGCTGATCAGGCCCTCAGAAATGCCTCCCCCTACGTTTGGCAGACACTACCGGATCAGGCGCCAGCACCGGATGATAATCCGACTTCAGCGGAAAAAGTCCTGTTGGGCGAAAGACTCTTCTTCGACAAAAACCTCTCCTGGGACAGAACCCTTTCATGCAGCTCCTGTCACGATGTGATCGGTGGCAGTGGGGATGACGGGATCGCCACTTCAGTCGGTATCAATCATCAGTTGGGGGGACGCAATGCGCCCACAGTATGGAATGCGGCTTTTCAGTCGGTGCTGTTTTGGGATGGCCGTGCCGGCTCACTGGAGGAGCAGGCCAAAGGTCCATTGATCAACCCAATTGAAATGGGCATGCCCAACTGGGATGAGGTGGTGCAGCGAGTCGTTGATGATCCAGCTTACAAACCACTGTTTGTGAATGCCTTTGGTGCAGATGCTGTGATAGATATCGAACGCATTGCCCAGGCAATCGCCAGCTATGAAAGAACCTTGATTACGTCTGATAGCCCTTATGACCGCTTTGTAGGGGGTGAGCTTGATGCGCTCTCTGCACAGCAATTGAGGGGAATGGCGTCATTTCAATCCCTGGGCTGCGTCAACTGCCACTTTGGCCCCAACTTCAGCGGCGCCAGTCTGTTTGACTCGCGGGCTCCGTTTCGCATATTTCCAATCTATCCCACGCCATTCGAGGAAAAATATGCGTTGACCCGGGATACGGGGGCTGCCCTGGCAGGCAGCGGTCGCGGTAGTTGGCGTGTACCATCTCTGCGCAATGTCGCCTTGACCGGACCTTGGCTGCATAACGGCTCTGTGAAAGAACTTAAAGAGGTCGTACGCATCATGTCCAGTGTTCAGCTGGGACATACAGGTCGCTATCTGGTCTGGTCTGACGATCATAAAGTCATGACCAAACTTGAGCGCGCGGCTTTGCGTGATGGGGAAATTGAGGATGTTGTGGCTTTTCTCCAATCACTCAGCAGCGACACACTGCTGGAGCGAATTAAGCTGGCCAAGGGAGGTGATGATAAAACGGCGGAATCGACTGGTCTGGTTCATCCCTGACGCTTGGATAGGCGCTTCAGAGTGGCACGAAAAGCCGATTTAAATCATTGCGCTGGATGCCATATTTATCCCGTCATCCGAGATATCGACAGCGGCTAATGGCAGATGAACCCATCGCGCCATAACGATACGCATCCTACATAATAGGTTCTTAGCCCCATGTTGCGTTGCGAAGCAAAGGTGGCCGCTTGCTCTTGAAGAAAACCAAGATGCCGCGCCACTCTGCAGCAACTCCCTTTGCCCTCCCGGTTTTAGCTTTACAGGCGTGACATTGTCTTTGAGATAAGGATGCTGTTTTGCCCGCTCCCTGTGCATGGGTTAACATCTGACAGCGCTGGACTGCTGATCGAGTTCAGCTGTTAGATGTACGCCTAGGCAGAGGAGCCGATGTGACAGAAACATTTCTCGACCTTACCCCATCGGGCAAGCAGCTGTTTGAAAACGGCGTCGTGCGAAAATGCTTTTCTAAACCCACCTCGGTGATCCATAAAGGGCAGGCGGTATCCGGCGCTTACCTTGTTACTCAGGGCCGTCTGCGGGTCTTCACCTATACTCCCCAGGGGAGTGAGGCTACGCTCTATTTCCTTGATCCCGGAGAGACCTGCGTGTTGGCGCTGAATTGCCTGTTCAACGATCTCCGTTATCCAGCCTGGGTAGAGACGGATGGGGATACCCATGTGGATGTGGTTCCCGGTGTGCTCTATCGTAAACTGTTCGAAACGGAAGCGACGGTTCAGAATCTGACCGTAAAAGCCCTCTCATCCCTGGTGTTCCGTCTGATGGAGGAGCTGGAACAGGTGCATGCCTGTAACCTGGATCAACGACTGGCCAACTTTATTCTCAGCAATGCTTCAGAGGAGGGGGTATTGCGCATGACCCAGCAGGCGCTGGGAGGGCACCTGGGAACCACCCGTGAAGTCATCGCCCGCCTGATGCAGGGTTTTGTGGCTGAAGGGGCTGTGGAAACTCGACGTGGGGCGGTGATCGTAACCGATGCCGCCAAGCTGGCTAAATTGATAGAACCTGCAACGCTCTAGTGTAGTGCCCAATACAAATCATACATTTAGACGAGGACTATCATGAGTTGGCATTTAAATCACTTAGCTCGCCCTGCGGGAAGCCACTCAAGCCACGATTGCGGCGTTGCACCCCTTGGAAAGGGAGCCGCCATTCCCGGCGGGCGGCGCCTTGCACTCGCGGCTTGAGTGGCTTTCTAAATGCACGCTTTATATAGGCACTACACTGTTCACTGATCAGTGAAACAGAGATTCACAAGAGATGATGCGTTGATCAGCTACAGCAAAATTCGGGTAACACGCTCGATAACCATTCCCGATCCGATCAAGATCAGTCGCTATCAACGGCTACCGGAGCTGGGGCCTAGAGTGCTCTTTTTTAGTGGCGGCACGGCATTGAACAGTGTCAGCCGGGTGCTGAAAAATTACACCCACAACTCGATTCATCTGGTTACCCCATTTGATTCCGGGGGGAGTTCCGCCAAGCTTCGTCAAGCCTTCAGTATGCCCTCTATTGGAGACCTTCGCAGTCGCCTGATGGCTTTGGCCGATGAGAGCGTGACTGGGCACCCTGAGATTTACAAACTGTTTACCTACCGTTTTCAAGCCGACACCAAACGAAGTGAGTTGATCAAACAGTTGGAGCTGATGATCCGTGGCCGGCACCCGATGGTCGAAGCCGTGCCAAATCCCATGCGACGCATCATTCGTAACCTGCTGAACTGTTTCTATGATGCCATGCCTGTGGATTTCAATCTCAATGGGGCAAGTATCGGTAATCTGATTTTGACGGGGGGTTATCTGAACAATCATGAGCATCTGGATCCGGTTATTTTTCTCTTCGAAAAGCTGGTTGGTGTGCAGGGAACCGTTCGTGCCATTGTTAATGCGGATTACCATCTGGCGGCTGAATTGGCTGATGGAGGCCGGGTGATTGGACAGCATCGGCTGACCGGTAAAGAGGAGGCTCCATTGGTAGCCACTGTCACCGATCTATTGCTGTCCAAGTCGGTTGATGAGTATCAGCCGGTGCAGGTTAAGCTGCGTAAAAAGAATCAACGGCTTATCGAACAGGCTGAGCTGATCTGCTACCCTCCGGGCAGTTTTTATTCGAGCCTGATCGCCAATCTGTTACCCCAGGGGGTTAATGCCGCGATTGCAGCCAATGATTGTCCTAAAGTGTTCGTACCGAACCAGGGGAATGATCCAGAACAGATCGATATGACCCTCAACCAGAGTCTGCAACAACTGATGCGATACCTAAAGGCTGACATGGCTAAAACGACCCAGCCAGAGCGACTGCTGAATTTCGTATTGCTCGACAGCCGACAGGGTACAGTGCGTGCGGATCAAAAACACGCGTTGTGGAAGTCCTGGGGGATTCAGTTGATCGATGTGCCCCTGATTACCCCTGAGAGTGCCCCCAACTATGATGCCAATCTGCTGGTCTCAGCCTTACTCTCCCTGACCTGATGCCGCCTCTCGAATCAGTACATCAATACCTCAGGATGTTGTGATACGGCTCGTGCCGTGCTTCCCTAAAAACAAAACAGAGTCCATTTTTTAAGCTATAAAGTGTTGGAGGGGCGTCGCTGGAATTGGCCAGGGGGAATTCACCTCGATCAACTGACGGTGGGTAACAAATGACTCGAATCAGTTGTCTTATCACTATAGTTAACTTGTACTCTTAGGTATTTATTAATGATTTTCAATGGGTTGTTTGAACTTTCTCTTCTTGGATATATTCTTCTGACACTGGGTCTTACCCACATTACAATTGTTTCAGTTACTGTATTTCTACATCGCCACCAGGCCCATAAGGCGTTGACTCTGCATCCACTCATCAGCCATTTTTTTCGATTCTGGCTCTGGCTGACCACCGGCATGGTAACCCGAGAGTGGGTGGCCATACATCGTAAACACCACGCTAAATGCGAGACTGAGAGTGATCCGCACAGTCCTCAGACCAGGGGTTTGAATCGTGTTTTATGGCGGGGGGCTGAACTCTATAAACAGGAGGCAGCCAATCAACAGACCCTGGAGCGCTATGGCAAAGGCACCCCAGACGACTGGCTCGAACGGAATCTTTACCAACCCCATAACTTTCTAGGTATCAGTCTGTTATTGGTGGTGGAGTTGATTTTGTTGGGGCCAGCCGGGATTACTGTCTGGGCGATCCAGATGATCTGGATTCCATTCTGGGCGGCCGGTGTCATCAATGGCATCGGACACTATTGGGGCTATCGGAATTTTGAAATCCCCAACAGCTCAACCAATATCTTTCCTTGGGGCATTTTCATCGGTGGTGAAGAGCTGCATAACAACCATCATGCCTTTGGCAGCTCCGCCAAGCTGTCGAATCGCTGGTTTGAGTTTGATCTCGGCTGGTTTTATATCAAGCTGTTTTCCTTTCTGGGTTTGGCCAAAGTGCTTAAGGTGGCTCCCAAGCGCGCCTTTGTTGCAGAACGGCCCCAGCTTGATCTGGAAGCGATTAAAGCATTGACGGTGAATCGGTTGCAGCTTTTATCTGACTATCGCAAGCGGGTCTTGAAACCGGTATTTCGAGCTGAGATGCGTCAGGCTGACAAGCCTCTGCGGCGGCTTTACCGGAATGCCTTGCGGCTGGTGCGGCGCGATGCCATGCTGTTAACCGAGATGGATCGCAAGCAGCTGCGGGACATCCTTGATCACAACAGTGCCCTGGATAGTGTTTATCAGTATAAACTGCGTCTGCAGAAGATCTGGGAGCAGCAGGCATCAAGTCATGAGAAGCGCCTCGAAGCGCTGAGTCAATGGTGTGCCCAGGCTGAGGCAAGTGGGGTTGAGGCACTACAGGAGTTTGTCAGTTTTCTACGCCGCTACAGTATGACGCCTATTCGTTGAATGTTTAAAGGGCGAAAGATTGAAGGGTTCGGCCTCGAGAGCGCTCAGATTGCACGCCATCTCGATAAAGTCCTCTATATAAACCATACATTTAGACGAGGCCCATCATAAGTTGGAGCTTAAAACCCTAAGCTCGCCCTACGGGAAGCCACTCAAGCCACGATTGCGACGTTGCCGCCCTTGGAAAGGGAACGGCCATTCCCGGCGGGCTGCGCCTTGCACTTGCGGCTTGAGTGACTTTCTAAATGCGCGCTTTATATAGGACACTACACTAGTGCAATGATCCGGCAGGCCACTTCGTCGTTTCCTCGAAGCCAACTTCCTTACATCAACTTTGATGTGCGGCTATCCCATTCACTTTTTTAATCTTCCTGGCACAGCCTTTGAAGCCCCTCTCCCACGAGGGGGAAGGGGATTTGTTGCATCTTGCAAGGTTGTTCTCAGATAGCGTGCAGATTTCCAGCCAACAACATCAGGTCATTGATCTTGCCCTGCATATCAGCGAACATTCTGCACTTTTCCGATCCCGACCTGACACTTTCATCACCTCAGTATTGAAGTCTGGCTTGAAGCAGGAAGGATCCACTTAGCCAATTTAGCTCAGATGAATATTTCCCTACAGGCAATCGAACAGAACTTTTCCCCTGACCTTGTCAAAGCAGGGCGACAGCTCTATGAACGCGGCAATGTCAGCCGCTGTGATATTCAACGGGGTGGGCAGCTGTTGACAGCCGTCGTCAAACAAGCGGATGGAGCGGCTCTGCGTGTCTATATTAAAATCAGCGAGGAACAGGGCCTGCCAGCAAAATCAGAGACTCTGCAGCGCCTGCTCTACCTGCTGCACATCAGAGAAGGGCGGCTCAGCGTCGATACTTGTGTGGCGCGACTCCTCTCCCATGGGGTTCAATCACCGTGTCGTTATGAGTGGATCAGCCAATTTAAACCGGCCAGGGCCAGAGGCGCGACACCACCAAGATTTCTTGAAAATATCGACCTTGAACTGCTGCAGATACTGGATCGATCACCACTCGACCCAGTCTCCCAGCTGCCTAGTCTGATGGGGGATCAATCGATTTCTCTGTTCGAGCGGTTGGTTGCCACTCAACGCAGCTATTTTGAAGCCATCGATGCCTCTGGCCCCCTGCAACTTGGGGATCCGCAAAACGCCGAACTCGATTGGAAAGCGGACTCGTTCGGACGCCAGTGTCTGGTCTGGCAGGCCTCATGCGCGACAACGCAACTGTTACCCCTTCCCACGCCTTGGTATATCGAGCTCAAAACAGCCAGCTGTGGGCCCCTGCAGAGTGATCTGCCTGATCAGGTGTGGTGGGAGCTGTTGAAGCTACCGCCACTTGCCCCCGATCAGCTGGCAAGCTGGTGGAGTGCTTTCAAGTCGCGCCATACGATAGCCTCAATCCCTGACCCACAGTTGTACCAGCAACACACGCCACCCGCGGCGCCACTCCAACCATGCCTGCGTCTGTGCGGCTCAAATCAGGCAAGCGGCGATTCATTAAAATCTCAACAATACGCCTCACTCACCTTTCAATACGCGGATTTCAGGTTTGCTCCTATGGCGCCGGACACTTGTCTGCGAGATAGCCGATTGATCCGCATCCTGCGTGATCGAACGGCTGAACAACGAGCCATCGATCAGCTGCTTGAGTCAGGGTTTGAAGTGCATGATGCGGATGAGAGCAAGGGGACCCACTTCATCCCCCAATCCACTTTTCCTCAGACCGTTGAACAGGCATGGATCGATTTTCAGCGACGCATTCTGCCCCGTTTGCGTGAACAAGGTTGGCGTATAGAGTTTGACTGTTTTCCCCATCGATTGGTTGAATCGAAAACCTGGACCTGTCATATCGACCCCTTGGAAACAACTGACTGGTTCGCCCTCTCTTTGGATGTGGAGGTTGAAGGTCGGCAGATCGATCTGCTGCCACTGCTGTTGGAACTGCTCAGGACACTCCCCCAGGAACATCATGAGATGGCGCAGTTCGTTGGTCATGAGCTACGGCTGCCACTGGAGGATAGGGACGGCAATGCCTGCCTGTTGGAACTGGATGGGGAGCGGGCTCTGCATCTGCTTGAACTGCTGCTGGATATCAGCCGCGTCTCCAATCTGGCTGAGAACCGACCGATCGAGATCAATCGGGCGCAATTAGCGCGGCTGGCGCTAATCGATTCAGAGGTATCAACCATACACCCACCCATCCACTGGAGTGACGATGAGGGCCGCCAGCTGGCTGAACGTTTCAAGCGTCTGGAGCAGATCCCTCCCTGTGCAGCCCCTTCATCCCTGCAGGCGACTCTGCGGCCCTATCAACAAGAGGGTCTGGCGTGGCTGCAGTTCCTGCGTGAATTCCGTCTGGCTGGAATACTCGCCGACGATATGGGGTTGGGAAAAACCCTGCAGGCACTGGCTCACCTGCTGGTGGAAAAAGAGGCGGGACGATGCGACCTGCCGAGCCTGGTTGTGGCGCCGACCAGTCTGACTTTCAACTGGCTGAGCGAAGCCAAACGGTTCACTCCCGAACTGAAGGTGCTGCTGTTGCATGGCACGCAGCGTAAAAAACGCTTTGCAGAGGTGAAAAAACACGATTTGATCATCACCACATACCCCCTGTTGATCCGAGACAGGGAGGTGCTTGAGACACAGGACTATCATCTGCTGATTCTGGATGAGGCTCAGATCATTAAAAATCCTAAGTCTCAGGCCAGCCGACTCATCAGAGGTTTCAAGGCCCGACATCGTCTCTGTCTTACCGGTACGCCAATGGAGAATCACCTGGGTGAGCTTTGGTCGCTATTCGACTTTCTCATGCCGGGGCTGCTCGGGGATGAGAAGCTATTCCGCCGCGATTTCCGAACCCCTATCGAAAGTCGCAACGATGGAGCCGCCGCCGCCAGACTGAGTCGCCGTCTTCGTCCCTTTTTGCTGCGCCGCACCAAGCAGCAGGTCGCCAAGGAGCTGCCAGAAAAGAGCGAGATCATCCAATCGGTTGTTCTGGAAGGCGCGCAACGTGAACTCTATGAGACTGTGCGTTTGAGTATGCACCGCCGGGTACGTGAGGAGATTCAACGACAGGGGCTGGCGCGCAGTCATATCGTGGTGCTCGATGCGCTGATGAAGCTGCGTCAGGTCTGTTGCGATCCCCGCTTGTTAAAGCGTTTCAATGATAAGCCTGCCTGCGAGTCGGCCAAACTCTCACACCTCATGTCACTGCTGGAGGAGATGGTCGAAGAGGGGCGGTGCATCCTGCTGTTCTCCCAGTTTACCAGTATGCTGGATTTGATTGAGTCTGAGGTGAAGCAGGCCGGTATCGACTATCTGAAACTCACTGGCCAGACCCGTGACCGGAAAACCGTGGTAGAGCGGTTTCAGCGAGGCGAGGTGCCGCTGTTTCTAATCAGCTTGAAAGCCGGTGGCGTCGGCCTCAATCTTACTGCCGCTGATACGGTAATCCACTACGATCCCTGGTGGAACCCGGCGGTGGAGCGCCAGGCTACCGATCGTTCCCACCGTATCGGCCAACAGCAGAAAGTCTTTGTCTACAAGCTGATCTGTGAAGGGACACTGGAAGAGAAGATTCTCGCTATGCAACAATCCAAACAGCGCCTCGCCGATGGTCTCTATGAAGCCAACAACAGCCAGCAACCCCAGTGGAATGAGGCGGATATCGAGACACTCTTAGGCCCTCTGCAAACTGAGGATGAAATCGTTACATGAAACAACGCATTGAAGATCAGGTCGACCAGTTGCTACTGGAAAAAGGCGAATACCATCCCCTCGAATTTCTCATTCAGGAGGGGCGCCTCAGTTATGATGACTACGAAGCCTGGCGAACTGGCGAGATTCGTGAGCTCATTGATATGCTGTTCGGAAACCCGGAGCAGATCTTGAAAAGTCTGCAACAGGCCGCTGCTTATCTGCAACGCCGTGGCTGGGAGAGTGAACACCTGATCTACCGGGAAAGGGGGCGACCGGATGCCCCCCCATTACGCTTCAGCCAGGAGAGCCGCTTCGACGACTGCTTTCATCGGGCCTATCGCAAGCCGAAGGAGCAACCCCAGCTCGACCTCTTCAGCGACACCTCAACCACCTATCTGGTCAATGGTATTACCCAGGCACTCAAAACACTGAATGCGAGCGATGCTCGCAGCTCCCTGCAACAGCTCTATGAGTCGGCCCCCGATCACAGCCGACTGGGTGAACTGGAGCGACTGGTCGAAGCTCTGGAGTCCCTGGATACCCCCCTCATGGATGCAGAATCTGGGTTGCAGTGTTTGTTAACAGAAACAACACCACTGGCTGAGCGAAATCTCTCCAAGGCAGCCGGTTTTCTACTCGTCCCGCTTTGGCGGCGTCTCACCCGCGCCTTGCAGCAGCGACCCTTCGAGCCATCCCGGCCCAACCTACACAGCAGTTTTACAGCGAGCCAAGCACGGGACTGGTCAAGGGTGCGCCAGACAGTGGAGCGTGAGGTGGATTGGAGACATCAACCCGTCTTGTTGGAGCGTCACGCCACAGCCTGCACGCATCTGGATGAGCTGTCAGCGGCGCTTGGTAGCTGGTGGCTGCTCTGTTGGCAATTTCCGCAGCTGGGTGACCGGCTCGATCGATCAGGTGACCAAACTCTGCAGCAGGGCTGGCAGGCGTTTCTCGATCTGGAGCAGGAGCTACCGCCCGAAGATTTTCCGGCCTGGCTGATATTGAACCGACCGGGTCTGGTTCAGATTGCCCCTGAGGGTGATGGTGATACCCCTTGTCCTGAGAGCTATCGCACGATTCATCAGTTGCTGCATGGCCAAGGGAGCCTGCCAAATGATCAGCTGATGGCGCTGCGCGCCAAGCTAAAACAACAAGCTCCGCTGCTCTTTTCCTATTACCTCGATACTGTGTAGGTCACTGATAAGTCTCTAACTTTATGGCGGACGCTGGATCCCGGCATTCGCCGGCATGAGCGTGGAACTTGAAGATGATGTGGATTTTGAACAGTTGGCTGTTCATCACCATAAAAATTGATAACGATCACCTCCCTGATTCAAGGATTCCATTCTCGTCATCCCGGCGAATGCCGGGATCCAGAAACCATCACTTGTAAAATAACATAACACTGAATCTACAGATTCACCTGAGATTCAGCGATCTTGTTGTCTCTCCTTCAGTCAAAGCTGCTGAATCTTCTCAAGCTGAGCCTGCAGACTCTCCAAAGCCTTACGGTTATCTGCCAGTTTGTCGCGTTCTTTCTGCACGACTGCCTCGGGTGCCTTGTCGACGAAATTCGGGTTCGATAGCTTTTTATCGGTTCTCTCCGCATCGGATTGGAGGCGATTGATCTCTTTCTCCAGACGCTTGATTTCCGCCCCTTTGTCGATCAACCCAGCGAGGGGGATCAACACTTTCATCTCACCCACCAAAGCGGTGGCGGATTCAGGCTCTTTGTCTTCGGAGGTGAGGATTTCGATTGATTCGGTTTTCGCCAGAAAATCGAGGAACGGACGGTGACGTTCCGCATACAGCTTGTCACTGTCATTGGTATTGGCCAACAGCACAGGTACCGGTTTTCCCGGAGCGATATTCATCTCACCTTTGATTTTTCGTATGCCGAGGATGAACTGCATCACCCAGGCCATTTCACTCTCAGCACCTTCATCGATCAGTGACTGACGAGCCAATGGATAGGGTTGATTCATGATCGTTGCGGTTGAATCAGTCGGTGTGTCTCCAGCCGTTGCCGGGATGACGCCGGCGATCGGTGCTACTCGCTGCCAGATCTCTTCGGTAATGAAGGGCATTACCGGATGGGTGAGTCGCAACAGGTTTTCCAGCACTCGCACCAGCGTACGGCGGGTACCCCGTTTCGCTTCCTCACTGGCCTGCTCATTGTTGAGCACCGGTTTGCAGAGCTCCAGATACCAGTCGCAGTACTCGTTCCAGGTGAATTCATAGATTGCCTGTGCGGCATGGTCGAAACGGTAGTTGTCGATGGCATCGGCTACCGCCTGTTTGGTCTTCTGCAGGCGTGACAGAATCCAGCGATCCGCCAGGGAGCGCTGCAGATTGCCAGCCGGGGCTGAGTGTCCGCTTTTGATTTCACCGATGGCGCAATCCTGGCCTTCCACATTCATCATCACATAACGGGCCGCATTCCACAGTTTGTTGCAGAAGTTGCGATAGCCTTCGATGCGTCCCATATCGAGCTTGATGTCACGACCGGTGGCGGCCAGTGCGGCAAAGGTGAAGCGCATTGCGTCGGTGCCAAAGGCGGGGATACCGTCCGGTAGACTTTTACGGGTTATCTTTTCGATCTTTTGCGCCAGATGGGGCTGCATCATGCCACTGGTGCGCTTACTGACCAGGGACTCCAGATCGATGCCGTCAATGACGTCGATGGGATCCAGCACATTGCCCTTCGATTTGGACATTTTGTTGCCTTCAGCATCTCTAACCAGGCCGTGTACATAGACCTCTTTGAATGGTACTTCGCCCATGAATTTTATGCAGATCATGATCATCCGGGCCACCCAGAAGAAGATGATGTCGAAGCCGGTGACCAGCACGTTGGTTGGGTAGAAATCCTGCAAACGCTCGGTCTGCTCC
Source organism: Candidatus Thiodiazotropha sp. (assembly GCA_037382205.1). GTDB lineage: Bacteria > Pseudomonadota > Gammaproteobacteria > Chromatiales > Chromatiaceae > Thiodiazotropha. Next base: position 15,620 of record JARRQD010000040.1, on the reverse strand, counting down.
GGCCATCCCAGGGTGGAGAAGGGCCAGAGGGCGGAGCTGAACCAGGTATCGAGCACATCTTCGTCCTGTCGCAGTGGGTAGTCATCCGCAAGATTGTGTTTGCCTCTGACCTCCGCTTCGGTGCGGCCCACATAGACATTACCTTCGTCGTCGTACCAAGCAGGGATCCGGTGTCCCCACCAGATCTGACGGCTGATACACCAGTCCTGGATGTTACGCATCCACTCGTAGTAGGTGTTTTTCCAGTTGTCTGGGACAAAGCGGATCTTACCGCTCTCCACGGCCTCGATCGCCGGTTTGGCCAGTGGTGCGATCTTCACATACCACTGATCGGTGAGGAAAGGTTCGATGACCGCGCCGGAACGATCGCCTCTGGGGACCATCAGTTTGTGATCCTCGATCTTCTCCAGCAGCCCCAGCGCCTGCAGATCGGCAACCATCTGTTTTCTTGCTTCGTAGCGGTCCAGGCCGATATATTTTTCCGGCAGCAGACTGCCTTCTTCCGCCTCGTTGTCACGGATTGCCGCATCGATGGTGAAGATGTTGATCAGACCACCATGGACCTGCTCGCTGATATTGAGCTCATCCCGGTGGCGCTGCCAGACGCCATAGTCGTTGAAGTCGTGGGCTGGGGTGATCTTCACACAGCCGGTGCCGAACTCAGGGTCGACGTGTTCTTCGTCGGCAATAATCGGAATGCGACGGCCGGTCAGTGGCAGTTCCAGCAACTCACCGATCATATGTTTGTAGCGTTCATCGTTAGGATTTACCGCGACCGCACAATCACCGAGCAGGGTTTCGGGACGGGTGGTGGCGACGATCAGATGACCCTGGCCGTTGGTCAGTGGGTAGCGCATATGCCACATGTGGCCATTCTCTTCTTCAGAGAGTACTTCAAGATCGGATACCGCCGTGTGCAGCTTGGGATCCCAGTTGACCAAGCGCTTCCCCCGATAGATCAATCCCTCTTCATAGAGTCGGACAAACACCTCTTTGACCGCATCGGAGAGTCCATCATCCATGGTGAATCGTTCGTGCTGCCAGTCCAGGGAGGAGCCGAGCCGACGCAGCTGCCGGGTGATGTTGCCGCCAGACTCCTTTTTCCATTCCCAGATCCTTTCGATGAACTTTTCACGTCCCAGGTCGTGGCGCTTTTTACCTTCCGCTTCAAGCTGGCGCTCCACCACCATCTGGGTGGCGATGCCGGCGTGGTCTGTTCCGGGTTGCCAGAGGGTCTGATCTCCTTTCATCCGGTGATAACGGATCAAGGTGTCCATGATGGTGTTGTTGAACCCATGCCCCATATGTAGGCTGCCGGTGACATTGGGTGGGGGGATCATGATGCAGTAACTGCCAGCGTCTCCCTTGGTTGGAGCGAAGTAACCGCGAGCTTCCCAGGTCTGATACCAGCTCTGTTCAATGGCGTGTGGATTATAGGTTTTTTCCATGGATCTATTTAATGGTCTGGCTATAAAAAAGGGGTATTATAACCTGCTTGATAGAAAAAAAGCGGCTAACTTGTACTTGTTTGGAAACAACAATTGGCATACCGGTGCATACTGGCTGGAAGGAAACTCTCTGATTGTCCCGGATTCTAGGCGCACAAAGGGGAGCATAGCCGCTCTACGTGACCCTTTGTGCAACAACCAAGCCGGGGCAAAAGACAAGCAAGATTGGATGATTATTTATTTCCCCGGCCCTAAATCTAGGCAGATAAAAATCCAAGGGGAGAAGCGGCACAATGAGTAATTCACAGCATGTCTTTGCATTTCATGAGGGTGATGGAAAAAACAAAAAGCTCCTGGGAGGTAAAGGGGCGAATCTCTGCGAAATGACCCAGTTCGGCCTGAATGTGCCGCCTGGTTTCGTGATCAGTACGGAAGCCTGTCTCGACTATCTGGCAACTGAGAACAAGGTTCTACCAAGCGAATTGATGGAAGATGTGAAGAGCCATATGCATGAGGTTGAGGCGTCAACCGGCAAGGGCTTCGGTGATCCGGCTAATCCACTGCTGGTCTCGGTGCGATCCGGCTCTGCCATGTCGATGCCCGGTATGATGGATACCATTCTCAATTTGGGGCTCAACAGTAAAACGCTGCAGGGGGTAATTGAACAGACCGGTGATGCCCGATTCGGGTATGACGCCTATCGACGTTTCATTCAGCTGTTTGGCAAAGTCGCCCTGGGCGTCGCCGATGAAGTCTTTGATGAAGAGTTCGAAGCGGTCAAACAGAATGCCCATGTAAATGAGGATGTGGGGCTCTCAGCTGAAGACCTCAAGGAGATCAGTGAACGCTTTCTGAATGTGTTCGAGCAGCAGACCGGACGTCCCTTTCCAGAGGATCCCTACGAGCAGCTGGAGATTGCGATCAAGGCGGTATTCGGTTCCTGGATGGGTAAGCGGGCGGTGGACTACCGCCGCCAGTTCAATATCACCCCGGAGATGGCCAATGGTACCGCCGTCAATGTCTGCACCATGGTCTTCGGTAACCGGGGTAACGACTCCGCAACCGGTGTTGCTTTTACCCGTAATCCGGGCACCGGCGAGAACAAGCTGTTCGGTGAATATCTGGTCAATGCCCAGGGTGAGGATGTGGTAGCGGGCATCCGTACACCCAAACCGATCGCCCGCCTGGCCGACGAGATGCCGGAGATGGGCACTCAGCTGGAGTCACTGCGACAGAAGCTGGAGGAGCACTACAAAGAGGTGCAGGATTTTGAATTCACCATCGAGCAGGGCACTCTCTATTGCTTACAAACCCGCAACGGCAAAATGAACGCTACCGCCATGGTGCGCACTTCGGTGGAGATGGTGGAAGAGGGGCTGATCAGCCGTGAGCAGGCGCTGCTACGTATCGATCCAGCCTATCTGGAGCAGATGCTCTATCCCCGTTTGAACAATGAGGTCAAGGCGGAGCCGATTGCTCAGGGTTTGCCCGCTTCCCCGGGTGCTGCCAGTGGTGTGGCGGTATTCGATGCGGATCGGGCTGAGACGATGGGTAAGGATCAGGGCAGACAGGTGATCCTGTTGAGGGAGGAGACCAAGCCAGAGGATATCCACGGCTTCTTCGCTTCCGAGGGTATTCTTACCAGTCGTGGCGGCAAGACCTCTCACGCCGCCGTCGTCGCCCGTGGTATGGGTAAGCCCTGTGTGGCCGGTGCTGAGGGGATCAGTGTGGATGTGCAGCGTCGGGAGGCGGTTGCCAAGGGTACGGTGATCCGCGAAGGTGACATGATCACCATCGATGGCAGCAGTGGTAACGTCTATCTGGGTAAGATCCCCATGGTGGAGCCTGACTTTACTGAGGAGCTGAATCGTCTGCTGCGCTGGGCCGATGAGGTTGCCTACCTGCGGGTGATGACCAATGCAGATACCCCAACCGATGCCAAGCGGGCACTCAAATATGGCGCTATGGGGATCGGGCTCTGTCGAACCGAACGCATGTTCAATGCGGTGGACAGGCTGCCGGTGGTGATCGAAATGATCGTCGCGGAGACCCCGGAGCAGCGTCAGGCTGCACTGGATAAATTGCTGCCCATGCAGCGCGGGGACTTCAAGTCGATCCTTGAGGTGATGTCCCCCAGGCCGGTGACCATCCGCCTGCTCGATCCACCCATCCACGAGTTCCTGCCGACTGAACAGCAGCTGCTGCTTGATCTGAAAGAGCTGAATCATCTGCGCAACTCGGTGCGGGGTATGAATGTACTGGCTGGCAGCATGATGCTGCTCCAGGACCCTGAGCACGCCAAACAGGAGGCAGACTCACTGCGCCATCTGGTGGATGAGAGTCTGGTTGAGCAGGCGATCGAAAAGAAACAGACCATGCTGCGCAAGGTCCGGGCCCTGACAGAGACGAATCCAATGCTGGGCCATCGGGGCGTTCGTCTGGGCATCACCTTTCCAGAGATCTATGGCATGCAGATTCGCGCCATTCTGGAGGCGGCTGCCGAGTGTGCCGCCAAGGATCTGGAAGTTCATCCGCAAATGATGGTGCCTCAGGTCTGTACCGTTGAGGAGTTGAAGCGGGTGCGGGAGATGGTGGAAGAGATCCGCGCCGATGTAGAGGCGAAATCCGGGCATAAGATCAACTTCCGCTTTGGCACCATGATCGAGGTGGTGCGTGCCTGCATGCGGGCCGACTCATTAGCCGACGAGGCAGAGTTTTTCTCATTCGGCACCAACGACCTGACTCAGGCCACCTTTTCATTCTCTCGGGAGGATGCGGAGAACAAATTCCTGCCGATGTACAATCAGAATGACATCCTCAAAGACAATCCCTTTGAAGTATTGGATGAGAAGGGGGTTGGTAAACTGATGCAGCTGGCTGTGGAGTGGGGGCGTCAGAAGAAGAGCGACCTGAGCGTGGGGATCTGTGGAGAGCATGGCGGGCACCCCAGCTCGATTGAATTCTGCCATCGAGCCGGATTGAACTATGTCTCCTGCTCCGCGCCTCGCGTACCGGTTGCCAGATTGGCTGCCGCGCATGCCAGTCTGTTGAACAGTAAAGGCAAGACGACGGGTTAGGGTTGATCTGCAAAAGGATATGCCCATTCAGATGAAAAGGATTTCAGCTCATGGTCAAAGTACAAATAGAAGATCCCCTGTCCCTCCGGGAGAGGGGATCAAAACAGCTCAAAGAGCGAGCCCGCAAATTGCGCAGAACAAATACAGAGGCCGAAAGCTGTTTGTGGCGGCATCTCCGTGGGCGGCGCCTAGCGGGCTACAAATTCCGACGTCAGGTGATCATAGAGCCCTATATTGCAACCGACTTAACCAGGAAAATTACTTTCAAGCTTATTCGGGTTGATTTAAATAGTGATTGAATCCATCTGCTAGGCTAAAGCGTAGTTCAATAACAAAAAATTAAATCTGAATAAGGATTGATATCCATGAACTCACGCAAGCTTATTCTGCTGTCAGCGGTCGTCGTTGCCGTATTGCTGTTTTTTGTTTTTGATCTGGACCGATACTTCACCCTCGATTTCATTAAATCCCAACGGGATGCCATCATCGCCTGGAAGGATGGGCAGCCGCTGCTGGCTGCAGTTGCTTTTTTTGTCGTCTATGTGGCGGTGACCGCACTCTCATTACCAGGCGCTGCGATCATGACTTTGGCTGTGGGCACAGTGTTCGGTTTTATCTGGGGGCTGATTCTGGTCTCTTTTGCCTCCACCATTGGAGCTACTCTGGCCTTTCTGATCGCCCGGTTTTTATTGCGGGAGAGTGTTCAGTCAAGATATGGCGACCGACTCAAAGCGATCAATGAAGGGGTTGAAAAGGATGGCGCCTTCTATTTGTTCACTTTGCGTCTGGTGCCCATCTTCCCGTTTTTTGTCATCAATCTACTGATGGCTTTGACGCCGCTGGGTACCTGGACATTCTATTGGGTCAGTCAGCTCGGCATGTTGGCCGGTACCATCGTCTATGTGAATGCCGGTACCCAACTCGCTACGCTGGAGAGCGCCTCAGGTATCCTCTCACCGGCACTGATCGGCTCGTTTGTTTTACTTGGTGTGTTTCCACTGCTGGCGAAAAAAGCGGTGGCCATGATCAAGCAGAGAAAGGCCCTGAAAGGCTGGCAGCGTCCCAAGGATTTCGACCGAAATCTGGTGGTCATCGGTGCTGGCTCTGCCGGCTTGGTCTCGGCCTATATCGCCGCCGCCGTGAAATCTAAAGTGACCCTGATCGAGAAGCATAAGATGGGCGGTGATTGCCTCAATACCGGTTGTGTGCCTTCCAAGGCGTTGATTCGCAGCTCGCGCATCCTCAATCAATCCCGGCGTGCTCAGGAGTGGGGATTCAGCGCCATCGATGTGAAGTATGAGTTCAGTGAGATCATGCAGCGGGTGCAGCGGGTTGTGAAACAGGTAGCGCCTCATGACTCTGTGGATCGATACACCGGCCTTGGGGTGGATGTGGTGGAGGGGGAGGCGAAGATCACTTCACCCTACAGTGTGGAAGTGAATGGCATCGAATTCAGAACCCGAAATATTATCGTAGCCACCGGTGCCAGGCCCTTTGTTCCACCGATTAAAGGGATCGACAGAATCAACTATCTAACTTCCGATAATCTATGGCAGTTGCGCGAGAAGCCTCAACATTTGCTGGTATTGGGCGGCGGTCCGATTGGTTGCGAGCTGTCTCAGGCGTTTGCCCGATTCGGCAGCCAGGTCACCATTGTCGAGATGATGCCGAGGCTGATGATCCGTGAGGATGAGGATGTGGCGGAGATGGTGGCTCAGCGTTTTCAGGAGGAGGGTATTCAACTGTTGGTTGGCCACAAGGCCGTAGAGTTTTTCAAGGATGATAAGGAGCAGGTCTTGGTCTGTGATCATAATGGCGAGCAGGTGGAAGTGCCCTTCGATCAGGTGCTGGTCGCGGTAGGCCGAAAACCCAATACCGCAGGTTTTGGCCTGGAGGAGCTGGGTGTTGCCCTCAACCCCAATGGCACCCTGGCCACCGATGAGTATCTGCAAACCTCGATTCCCACGATCTATGCCTGTGGTGATGTGGCTGGCCCCTATCAGTTCACCCATACCGCTGCACATCAGGCTTGGTATGCGGCAGTCAACTCTCTTTTCGGGCTGTTTCGCCGCTTCAAAGTGGACTACTCAGTGATCCCTTTTGCCATATTTAGCGATCCGGAGGTTGCTCGGGTTGGATTGAATGAGTTAGAGGCCGAGCAGCAGGGTGTTGAGTATGAGGTGACCCGTTTCGATCTGGCTGAGCTGGATCGCGCCATTGCGGAAGGGGAGGCCCATGGCATGGTCAAGGTGTTGACTCCACCAGGTAAAGACAGGGTGCTGGGCGCCACCATTGTCGGAGAGAATGCGGGTGAATTGATCGGTGAATTTACGGCGGCAATGAAACACGGTTTTGGTTTGAACAAGATACTTGGCACCATACATATCTATCCAACCCTGTTCGAAGCCAATAAGTATGTGGCGGGATCCTGGAAGCGAGCCCACAAACCGGAAGACATGCTGGCTTGGGTAGCGCGTTTTCACCGCTGGCGAAGAGGTTGAGCAACGGCACTCTATAACAGGCTGTGAACTGTGATATTCTGTTGTCTTCCCAATTCATCGACAGAAACCTGATGAGGTGAAAACCATGCTGTTGCGTTGCATGATCAGACCACTTCTCTTGATAGCACGGCCTCAAAAAGTCACAGTGAGCCAGCTTGAAGCACACTCCATAACAAGCAATGGCGGCTATGCCACTCAGATCCTGTTTGGATTGTTAGGCTTGCTCATTTTTGCGAGTGGGGTAATGGCCGAAAGTCCTGCCTGGCAGGGGGCTTTGCAGGATGGCAGTCAGATTACTATCGATCCCAACACCAACAAGGTATCCCGCACAGCCGATGGCATCAGCTCGCCGCTTTGGGATGGGGTGCATACTCTGGATAATGGCGCGGTGATCATCGTGCGTAATGGGGTTGTCATCAAAGATGCGGCAATCATCGACGCGCAGCATGAGCAGGAGCGGGATCAGCTCAATGCGGCCTGTATGCAGTTGGTGAGAAAGGTATGTGGTGAGCACAATGAATGCAGCGATCAACCCGGATGCGATCCGGCCCGTCAGCTATTGGCCATGGAAAGGGAAGAGCTGAACGAAAGTTGGGCGGGTATGGTATTGGAAACTTCCACCCACTGCCTCGAAGGGTTGGGCAACGAGGAGTTTTTCAAAGCTTGTGAGCGAACCTCTGGGGAGAAGACCTCTTGTGAAAAGTTACAGCTCAGGGTTTGTGGCAAGCAGGCTCAGTGCTCTGAGCGGGAGTCGTGCGCTGCAGCCAAACAGTTGGTTGCCATGGAGAAGCAGGATAAGTTCTCGGTTCCCGGTGGCTTTACCTATGCGACGGCTCAATGTCGTGATGTTCTGGCATCGGAGAATGGCTTCTTCAGAATATGTGAATAAAGGCCCTAAAGTGTCGGATTTCTTAACAATTTGTGGCCATGTGCTGCTTCAGGGTTATCAGTGACCTAGAGATCTTATGTTGAATATTACCTAAATAGCGTGTTTTTTGACGCTTTTTGGCGTCGATTTTATTTACACTGGTGTTGAGTTATGCACCGGATCAATTGCTTTGTTGATGCAAATCAAGCAGTTATTTCTTCTGGCGCCGATATTGCAAGTATAGAAGTCAGAAAACCACATTGGAGGGACAAGATGTTAAGGAACAATCAACAACTTAACGCATGGCCGGAAGATCCGGCATGGCCAGATCCTTTTGGTGACGATCCCTATGATATCGGTGCATGACAAAACTGCCTGACATTTGCTTGTTAGGCATCACCAAATACTGAGCTCAAGCCTCAGAATTCTGTCTCAAATCTAACTTTTAAGTCCTATTCTGGTCTCACTTTCTCCCGCTCGTCGACCATAGATTTTTTTAGGTTGAACGAAAGACCTCTTCAATTTGGCACAAAAAAACCCGACAAAAGGGGCTTGCCGGGCGATAAATATCACTATCGAGGGAGAAGTGATGATTAGTGAATAAACAGTCCACCGTTGACGGGCAGGTTGGCGCCGGTAACGTAGGTGCTGGCATCATCCGCAAGAAAGGCAACCGCCTGGGCAATCTCTTCCGGCTGACCCATACGACGCATGGGAATACCACCAACAATTGCTTCGCGCACATCATCACGCATCGCAGCGGTCATTGCCGTTTCAATGTATCCTGGAGAAACCGTATTGACAGTGACGCCCTTGGCGGCACCTTCATAAGCCAAAGCCATGGTGAAGCCGTGCATGCCAGCTTTTGCCGCAGAGTAGTTGGTCTGGCCAAATTGACCCCGCTGACCGTTCACCGAGGAGATGTTGATTACCCGACCAAAGCCCTGTTCAACCATCCCAGTCCAAACCGGGCGAGTGACATAGAAGACGCTGTTGAGATTGGTGTCGATGACTGCATCCCACTGATCTGCGGTCATCTTCTTCATGGTGGTGTCTCGGGTGATACCGGCACAGTTAACCAGAATATCGACCTGACCAAACTTTTCGACAACCTCACTCATCAGTTTCTCACCACCTTCCGGTGTAGACACATCGCCTGCAACCACTTCGATCTGAGCAGCTTGCTCTTGTTGAGCCTTTTTCCAGGCATCGACTTGATCGGTTTCGGCAGGATGACAAGTTGCAACAACCTTGGCGCCTTCTTGGGCGAGACGCAGGCAGATTGCGGTACCGATACCGCCCAGACCACCTGTTACAACGGCGAGTTTGTCTTTACAGCTCATTCTTCTATGTCCTCATCTTTGGAATTATTTAAATTAATCTGTTGGTGACGAGTCCTGGTGTTCTCTATCACTTAATGCGGATATTCCATTTTTCGCTCTACAGGGTTGCAACAACTGTGAGCCTGATCGATGTGAAATATCGGGGGGATCGTCTTTTATCCTAGTGTAGTGTCCTATATAAACCATACATTTAGACGAGGCCTAACATGAATTTGAGCTTAAATCCCTTGCCTCGCCCTGCGGCAAGCCACTCAAGCCACGATTGCGGCGTTGACGCCCTTGGAAAGGGAACCGCCATTCCCTGCGGGCTGCGCCTTGCACTCGCGGCTTGAGTGGCTTTCTAAATGCACGCTTTATATAGGACACTACACTAGCTGGTTAAGTAAAAACCGGCGCACAAGGCGCCGGTTTTCACGGCCGCTGATCCGCTTTGGATTAAGCCGCTTTCTCAGCGACTTTGTTGATCTGCTCGTTGGCGGTAGCCAGGTTGCCCTCGTACCAGCCACGAACTTCTTCACCAGTCTGCTGGCTCAGCTCAACAGCCTCACGGGTCTTGGTCATCAGCTCTTCACCGATCTTACGGGTCAGATCCATCTGGCCTCGAACGACTTCATGGTAGTCTTTCGCTTCAGAAACCAGCTTCAGTGACTCCATGCTGGTGTTCATAAGGGAACTGACGGTGTTCATCTGAGCTTCCAATACCTGGTTCCAGGTTTTCAGGCTGATGTCGGTCAGCTGACGGAAACTGTCGTAACCGGTGGTGTTGAACTCATTGATCATCTCGATACTCTCTTTTGCGGTTGCCATGGTATGCGCTCCTTGTTGGTTGTGCATTGCAGCATTGTTGCGATGCAGCATAAGACGGATTTAATGGCTTGTCAAGGAAAATTTGTGCGGCGCACAAATGTTTTTACATGGCAGTGCAACAACCGTTGTGCAGTTGCGAAATTGATGGGATTGTTGGAAATATAATCCAACAAAAACAGATGGATAGGTATATTGTTTTTATTCTGTATTGGCAGGGTGTCGTTACTTCTCGTTCTTATTTGAGCTGGTGAAACCGGCTGCCGAGAAAAAATCTTTCTGCATATCGCTCCACAATTTCATATTGTTTTGTGCCAGATTTGTCATCGCGGTGAAGGGGTCATCCCCCATATTCTTGCGGATCTGCTCCTGCTGCGCCGTGAACAGCCCCAGGCTCTGTTCCAGATAGTTACCAAAGATGCCTTGCAGTGTACCGCCATAAAAGCGAATGATCTGAGAGAGCATGTTGGCAGTAAACAGGGGTTTGCCACCGGATTCACTCTCCAGAATGATCTGTAGCAGAATGGTGCGGGTAATGTCCTCCTCCGAGGTGGAGTCGATGACTTTGATTAACTCACCGCCAACGATCAGCGAGCGCAGCTGTGTGAGGGTGATGTATTTACTCTGTTCGGTATCGTAAAGACGGCGATTGGGATATTTCTTAATAAGACGTTCTGACATATTCGTGACACTGTTGCTTAAACAATCTCACCAGTTTACAACAATCAGGCCATTGAAAAGAATGATTGTTTGGCATGGCTGAAGAAAAATTGCTGGACAGTGTCGCCAATAAAGCGTTCCGGAGGATGGCGATGCTGCTTTGGCAGGGGGGCACCCGGCGCCTTTTGGCACCGGGTGCAGCGGATGCGTAACCAGCTCTAGGCTTTCTCCACCGCCATAGCGACGCCCTGTCCGCCACCAATACAGAGGGTGGCCAGACCTTTTTGGCTGTTGCTGCGCTGCATCTCGTGCAGCAGAGTCACCAACACACGACAGCCTGAGGCGCCGATCGGATGACCCAGGGCGATCGCACCGCCATGCACATTGACTTTATCCTTATCCCAGCCCATCTCCTGGTTGACGCACATTGCCTGGGCTGCAAACGCCTCGTTTGCTTCGATGCGATCCAGGTCATCGACTTGCCAACCGGCCTTTTCCAAGCACTTGGTTGATGCGGGAATCGGGCCGGTACCCATGATCGCTGGGTCGACGCCTGCCGATGAGAAGGCGACGATTTTAGCCATTGGGGTGAGTCCCAAGTCCTTGGCACGGCTTTCAGACATCACCAGTACCACGGCAGCACCATCGTTCAGACCGGAGGCATTACCAGCAGTAACTGACCCCTCTTTGGCGAAGGCTGGGCGCAATTTGCCCAGAGATTCAGCGGTGGTTCCGGCGCGGGGGAACTCATCCCGGTCAAAAATCACTGGATCCCCTTTGCGCTGAGGGATCTCGATCGGCACGATTTCGTTACTGAACGTCTGATCATTCAATGCCGCCTCAGCTTTTTGTTGAGAACCGGCAGCAAACTCGTCCTGCGCCTCTCGGCTAAAGCCGAATTTTTCCGCGATATTCTCAGCCGTGGTGCCCATGTGGTAGTCGTTGAAAGCATCCCACAAACCATCTTTGATCATGGTGTCGACCAGTTTCCAATCACCCATTTTGCTGCCATTGCGGGAGTTGGGCAGCACATGCGGCGCCATGCTCATATTCTCCTGGCCACCGGCAATGACGATTTCCGCATCCCCACAGGCGATCGCCTGCATCGCCAAATGAACCGCTTTCAGTCCGCTGCCGCAAACCTTGTTGATGGTCAGGGCCGGGGTTTCGACGGGTAAACCGGCAGCGAGACTGGCCTGACGGGCAGGATTCTGTCCTGTACCTGCGGTCAGCACCTGTCCAAGAATCACTTCATCAACCTGATCAGGTTGGACACCAGCACGTTCCAGCAGACCTTTGATCACGGTTGCGCCAAGCTGATGCCCAGGGATCTTCGCTAGGCTGCCGCCAAAGGTTCCAACGGCACTACGGGCTGCCCCTACGATAACTATGTTTTCGCTCACTTTGGTTAATCCTCACATTATATTGTTTATAGAGATTCGTCTGATTGAAAGACAGATATGCGGTGGCTGCAAGACATGCAATACACGATGAATTGGCCATCCTTGGTGCATGTTTTAACAAAAAATGTTGCAGCGCACAAATTTTATTGCTAGCGTATTAAGCATGAGTGTTCGTTGCCGGGTTTTTTAGTCCTTGTTCTTCAGAACGAAAGCCCCGCCGGGTTTATGCAGTTTAGCCTGACGAAACACCGAACGAACAATTGAGACACAACCAAGAGACCATACCATGAGTGAATCAGCTTTTTGGAACGAAGACTGGATGAAAATCCAGCAGAGTTATTGGGAGAACTGGACCAATATGAGCCGTAAGGCGATGGGCATGGAGCCTCCGAAGTCGCCACTGGAGAACGCCATGGACCATTGGTGGCAGGCTGTCTCTCCATCCGCCAGTGATCTGTCGCGGGATTTTATGGGCAAGATGATGGAGCAGACCAAGAGCTACTTCCGTCTGGCTGAGGGCTATTTCAGCAATGCCCAGGATAGTAACAACTGGTTGGATGCGGCCAACCGCACCGTAGCCGATATGCAGAGCCTGTTTAGCAACAGCCTGGAGGGTGTCTACAACGGCACTGAATTTGCCGGTGACGATGCTATGCACAAGATGATGGCATTCTGGGAAATGCCCATGGACAACTGGCAACGCATGGTCTCCTCCTTGTCATTGATGCCTGGTGATCTGCTGCGCAACATACCACACCAGGATGGTCTGGAGCGTTTTCTGAGCGCCCCTGGCCTGGGTTACATGCGTGAAGAGGAGGGGCAATACAAGAAACTGACCCATGCGGTAGTCAACTACCAGCGTAACCTGGGTGAGTACATGAAGTTCTTCTCCAGCCTGGGTCTGCTGGCGGCAAACCGCATGAAGGAGAAGGTTCAGGAAGTTGCTGAAAGCGGTCAACAGATCGATAGCGCCCGCGGCCTCTACGACCTCTGGGTCAGCAGCAGTGAAGAGGTGTATGGCGAGCAAGTGATGACTCCTGAGTACGCCAAGATCCACGGTTCACTGGTCAACAGTCTGATGAAATTGAAGCAACGTCTGGGGCATGTGGTTGACGAAACCCTGGGTGGTCTGAATATGCCGACTCGTCGGGAGCTTCGCACTCTGCAGGATCGTCTGCAGGAGTCACGCCGTGAGGCGAAGGCGATGAGAGCGGAGATCGAGTTGCTGAAAGAGCAGATGATCGAACTGCGCTCAATGGCGACCACTCAGCCTAAGCCGGCTGTGGAAGAAGTGACCGCCAAACCGAAAGCCACCGCGAAGAAGAGAGCCACTCCGAAAAAGAAGGCCGCCATCAAGAAAGCACAGCCAAAAGCTGATGCATCCTAAGGTTATACCTGTACACAGCAAGTGATAAGAATTGAGGAGAACAGACGTGCAACCATTTAATATGCGGCCCGACCAACTGGCCGAAGAGATGCTCGACTACAGCCGCAAGCTGGGCAAAGGTGTTGAAAACCTGCTGAATGCAGACAAGATCGATGCAGGTGTAACCCCCAAAGTGGAGGTCTATCGCGAAGACAAGCTGCGCCTCTATCGGTATGAGTCCCCGGCCGATGTGGTGCAGAGTTCCGTACCGACATTGATCGTCTATGCCCTGGTGAACCGCCCCTATATGACCGACCTGCAGGAGAATCGCTCGACGGTAAGGAATCTTCTGGCCGCCGGTCAGGATGTCTATCTGGTGGACTGGGGATATCCAGATGAGGCGGATCGCGCCTTGACCATGGATGACTATATCAATGGCTATCTGGATCGTTGTGTCGACGTGATTCGTAAGCGCCACAAACTGGATAAAATCAACCTTCTGGGAATCTGCCAAGGTGGCGCTTTCAGTCTCTGCTACACTTCGATGCACCCAGATAAGGTGAAAAACCTGGTCACCATGGTGACCCCGGTTGATTTCAAAACCCCAGACAATATGCTTTCCGCCTGGGTACAGCATATGGATATTGATCTGCTCATCGATACTCTGGGCAACGTACCAGGCGAACTGCTGAACTGGACCTTTCTCTCATTGAAGCCGTTCAGCCTCACTGGCCAGAAATACCTGAGTATGGTCGATGTGCTGGAAGATGAGGACAAACTGAAGAACTTCCTGCGCATGGAAAAGTGGATCTTTGACAGCCCGGATCAGGCCGGTGAAACATTCCGTCAGTTCACCAAGGACTTCTACCAGCAGAACGGTTTTCTCGAAGGTGGCGTGAAGATTGGTGATCGTCAAGTCGATCTGAAGAATATCACTTGTCCGGTGCTCAACATCTATGCGGAACAGGATCATCTGGTGCCGCCCGATGCATCCAGAGCACTGCGTGATTTGACTGGCAGCAAGGACTACACAGAGCTCTCATTTCCCGGTGGGCATATTGGCATCTATGTCAGCGGTAAGGCGCAGAAAGAGGTGCCGCCTGCAATCGGCAAGTGGCTCGATGAGCGGACAAAATAGATTCCGGGGAGCCTCTGATTGACTGACATCATCAGAGATTCCCAAACGATTGATCCTCCGCCGGTAGCCTCTACCGGTTTCTTACAGGGCGCCTTAGGCGCCCTTTTTTTGTTGTCGATTTTTATTGCCTGTTCCTCTGCCTTGACACCTCTCCATGTACCCTGTTTTTTACATGGCATCCTGAGTTGAAAAATATCATAGGGTTAACAATATTGTACAAAGTGTATGAACTATGACTGCGTCATTTGGGCGTCGAAGCTGAATCCTTAGCTGCGGTCATATTGGTCAATCTGCAAGGTAATATGAAAAAAGTGACAAAAGCTTGGCTAAAACTACTCACGACTGGAACAATCCTGGGTTTTTTTACGGCCATCGGCGTCTCAATGGTAATCCTGGTCCACCAAGCGACCACAGAGCAGATTGCAGAAAATCAACGCCAGGCGACATATCGAGCCTTTGACCGGATTCTGCAAGGCGAGGTCTACGATAACAGTCCGTTGGACCATCCACTAACACTGCTGCCGGTGGATGAGCTAAACGGCGGTGAACCCGTGACAATCTACACTGCAAAATCAAATGGCAAGGCGATAGCAACCCTCCTGAGTATCGATGCGCAGCGTGGTTACAACGGTAAAATCACCCTTTTAATAGGGGTTCTTGCAGATGGAAGCCTTTCTGGGGTCGAAGTGGTCAATCATCATGAGACCCCAGGTTTAGGGGACAAAATCGAATCCCGGCGCTCCGATTGGTTGAAGCAGTTTGAAGGCCGTTCACTCGAGTTTCCAGATGAAGATTCCTGGGGCGTCAAACGGGATGGAGGATCATTTGATCAGATAACCGGTGCTACAGTGACTTCGAGGGCTGTGGTGATGTCACTCAAGCAGGCGTTAACTTACCTACAGCAGCTACAGCCTGAGCTGTTTGAACAACCGGCCTCTTACCATCTACACAATCTTGCCCAGCCAGTAGAAAAGCAGCCAGTCTGGCAGCCTATGGATCACCCATATTCGAA
>JARRQD010000039.1:0-16374 GCA_037382205.1 Candidatus Thiodiazotropha sp. | reverse complement strand
GAATAAAAACTAGAAAGAAACTTCAGCGGGTGGGTGCGCTGCGTCTGGAGAATTGGGCTTAAACCTGCAGCTATCGCTGCCTGGTACAGTTTCAGATCTTAGCCAGGCCATGGCGCAATCATCCGGGGCATATCCACTGGCGTGCTCAATCATCTCTAGCAGTTCATCCAGTGAGGCTGCCTGACCGACTTTTGCCTTGTAGAAGTTGCTGAGTATCTGATCGAACTGTTTGACACCCAGTGTATATTCCAAATGTCTGAAAAAGAAGGCGCCTTTCATGTAGGGTGCCGTACCAAACAGTTCATCCTGCAGGATGTCGATCTGATTGCATCCGGGCGGCCAGGCGATTTTGTTTTCGTTGCTCTGCTGGAGTCGCTCAAGCTTATCTTCATAAGACATCCAGACTTGTTCTCCTGACGACGCTCCTGCGACTTCGCTGATGGCTCGTGCGGTAAGATAGGAAACTAGGCCTTCTGAAAGCACGAAATCTTCCCAGCAGGCGATGCGCACACCGTTGCCAAACCAGCCATGGGCGGCTTCGTGAACATGCACCAGTGGGTCGTCAAAAGAGTCTGTTGCGATATGCCAGTAGGGGTGGTGTTCCATACCGCCAATTTGGCCTGTGCCCCAATCCACTGAGACACTGGCAACGGATTGACCAAAAGGGTAGGGGCCATAGGTACGTTCATACCAGTCGAAGGCATCGCGCAGATAGCGACTGCCATCCAAGGCTTGCTGTTGCTGATCCGCAAGGTAATAGACGCCTACCTCAGTGCCAGCATTGGTTGTTCCCAGGTTTGTAAACGCATAGTCTCCTGTTGCCCAGGCTAGCATGTAGGCGGGTGCATCGCTGATAATCGAGGTGGGATAGATGGCTTCGGTGCCATTGGGTGTGCCATTGATTTGCAATTCATAGCGACTCCCTTCATCAGGCACGGATTTACATGGGAACAGATTGCCGCAGTAGTAGGGCCAGGTAAAACTCGCACCGTTATCCAGTAAGCCATTAAAATTGCTTTGCAGGTTAAAGTTGTAATCGATGCTGACGATTTGGTCGTCAGTTGAGTGGGGCAGGCTGATGTCCAGGGTGCCATTTTCGACTTGGTAGTTCAGCTGGCGCCCATTGGAGGTTACTTGTGTAATGATCAGGTCGCCTGTCTCGAAGGATGCGCCGTTTGAAGAGAGGGAACCCGCTAATTGAATATCCGCACGGCCTTGCATTGTCTCCAGGTCGATGGTCAGGCTGGTGAGGAGGATGTCTCTTTGCCAATCTGTTGTGGTGCTTCGATTCGAGTCATCTCCTCCGCCACCGCCGCCGCAGGCAGTTAAGCACAACATCAAAATGGTAGTTTTTACGAATGGTGTAGTGTGGCTCTTATTGGATCTGCTGTGTTCGGCCTTTTCCATTGGCTGGTTCCAGGTATTCAATCTCTGTGTGGGAAGCGATGGGCATTAACTGCAACTCCTTTTATCATATTATGGTCTGTTCTATTTATCTTCACTTTATCTTCACTGCTGTTAAGGAACATTCTCCTTTAATGCGAGCGTTGGTGCAGAATCCCCCTCTCCCTCAGTCCTTTTCACACTAGAGGATGGGGTTGAAGGCGGTTAGGCTGTCGAGCATGGTGGCATTACCGAGGCTGGTACCAAACAGGGTGCTGAACTGGCCCTGTTCGCCGTGCAGCGCTAGGTAGTTGAGTGCAACGGTCAGTACCAGTTGGTTGACGTTGTTGGCGGCTGGGCTCGATCCGTTGTCCACTGAACCGTCACCAGTGAAGTAGCCGATCTGCTGATGGCGTAACTGTTCATCGGCGCTACCACCGGCCAGTGTTGGTGGGCCGGCCGGATTGAAGACCAGGAAGAAGGAGGCGGCGGTGGATTGGTTGTCGCCGGTCCAGACTCCTTTGCCGCGACCGTCGGCGGAGTTGTCCACGGTGCCGTTGCTGGAGACGGAACCGTCGCTGAAGACATACAGCATCAATGGGGTGCCGATGCGGGCCGCATACTCGATACAGGCGCCCATACAGCGGCCAGCCCGCAGATCCCGAATCTCTCCCGCGGCACGGTCACCGGTATGGTAGTCGTAGCCACCCATGGTGATGGTGCCAGCGCCGGCATAGCCGTTGATCACGAGCTTCATTACCGAGGCGGTTTTGCGGAATTCACCATCACCGTCGAACTCCTCCTGGGTGAAGATCGGGCCGATGATGTCCGAATCGGCGGTAACATCCAGCGCCGCCGGATCACCGTAACGATCCACCAGATCGGCACTTTTAACGTAACCGCAGCGGACCAGCTCTTTGACGACCTGGTCGGTGGAGATGCCGGTGTTGACGCTGTCCAGCTTCATGTCTGAGATACGCTGGATCGCCTCCATAACCGCAACTGCATCGGACTGGTCCAGCATACCAACCAGCTTGCCGGTATCCACCAGGCCGGTGGTGTCGCTGGGGCGGTCGACCTTAGTGGGTCGTACCGCAGGATCGATCTGATCCGCTGGGGCCAGAGAGTTGCCTCCCGAGTCGGAACTGCGGGAGCCGATCAGGGTCAACAGCTCCCCATCGGCTCCGCAGCGGTTGATCGCATACATCGGGTTGTGGGGGTTGTTGGCTGTATCGTTTTCAGAACGGGCCGGTATGATCGCACCATTGATGTTGGCCCGATTGCCCACCGAAACCTTTTCCAGGATGCCCCGAAGAAAAGCACTGTCAGAGTGGAAGGCAAGCCCCAGCTCACTATTGACGAAGTCGCTCAGATTGGTATCTGGATTGAGGATTGAGGGGACCATGTCGCCCGGTAGTCCAAGGCGGTTGTATCCTGCTGTGGTGAGGTAGTCGAGTTGTCCACCCTGACGTCCGGCCAGCACATTGGATCCGGCGATATTGGCGCCGCCGGCCAGA
The DNA here is from genome assembly GCA_037382205.1 of Candidatus Thiodiazotropha sp. Classification (GTDB taxonomy): domain Bacteria; phylum Pseudomonadota; class Gammaproteobacteria; order Chromatiales; family Chromatiaceae; genus Thiodiazotropha. The sequence continues at coordinate 13,474 of JARRQD010000039.1, read as the reverse complement.
TCGAAACAGATAAATGGCACCTTGCCACCGCCCAGGGTGTCGATGCCACAACTGCTTTTCAGGGCCTCAAGATCTGAGGAGAGTGCCGCCCTGGCTTCACCAGGATTAGCAAATAGGCCGAACAGGGAAGGTGTGGTGACCGCACCGAGACCGGCCATCAGGCCTTGACGGATAAAATCCCTGCGGCTGACCGGACGGGGGTGATCCGGGTGGAGCAGTGGGGCGTCCGGTGAGAGGTTTTTCACTTTTCTACGCATCTTTGTCATTCCGTCTGGGGTTCTATTGCAGTAGTACTACGGCACTGCCCAGCAGTGAGGCACAGGCGGCCTTGGTGGCCTTTTCGGTTCTATCAGCGGCACATTGACCACTACAGCGAGCCAGTCCGACGCTGCCAGTAAGCAGGCTCATCAGTTCACTCTCGACCATTGCCGGATCGGGTTGTGTGGCCAGATCTTCACCCATGAAATTGACGATCAGTGGGGTCACCACCTGACTCTGCCAGGTCGATGTGGCGATGTCATTGGCATTGGCATTGAAGTTGAAACCTGGGAAGAAGCTTGATCTGAGCGTGGTGTCGTCCACCATGGCGCTGCAGTATTCGATCGCTAGCTGAGAAACCGCCACCTGATGGGAGGAGAGGAAACCGTTGATGTCCTCCGCCGAGGGGAGTTGTTGCTTGATGGTGGTGTAGGTGGTCTGCACCGCCTCAAGGGTCTGGCTGACACCGGTGAGAGCGGCCATGGTGGCGTTGATCTCATCAAAGGTGCGTAGGCCTATTGTGGAGACCGGCTCTCCATTTGCTGGATCTGCAGTGGGCAGAGCTTCAGGCTCGGTGAAGACATTGGTGCGGTCACCCAGCCGCTCAAAGGTGAGGAAGAACTGGTCACTCTCTGCACCCTTTTCCGAGGCGATGGTGGTGCCGACATTCGACAGCAGCTGCCCATTGACTGTGTATTCCGAGTCGTTGATGGTGGTGTCGAGGGTGGCGTAGGCCTGGCCAATGGCGGCCTCTTTGCCGTTGATGCCGATACGCATCCCCTGAATCGGAATCGAATCTGGCAGTACACTCTCATCCAGGCTGATGAATTTTGGTTGACGGAACAGATAGCTGTAGTTGTCGTATTGGCTGACCTCGAACATCACATAGCTCTGAGGCAGGTTGAGCAGCGTGCTGACGTTGAACAACAGAAAATACTTCTCACCCACACCGGCTTCGAAGTTCTGTTGGATCTGTGCTTCGTTCAGGGCCCGGTTATGGATCGCCAGCAGTCTCACCTTTCCTGCCCAGGGGCGGTCTCCAGAGGCTTCGTTGCCCAACACCAGTGCATAGGTGTCGTCCCAGTCGTTGAGATTGCCCGGCTCGGTTTCATCCAGGTCATCGGTGAAAATGCCGTTGATGTAGATACGGCGACCATTTTCTGGATCAAAGGTGATCACCACATGCTGCTCGGTGGCTTGCAGATCTTCGTCATCGTCGGAGGTGGAGTGGGCCGGTTCGCCGTTACCGTCTGTGGTGCTGGAGCGATGCAGGAAGTTGTAGTTATAGAGGGTCTGGCCTAAGGTGAAGTTCCGATCGGCCGTGCCTGCAGAGTAGCTGATGATTCTTGCTGGTCCCTCCTGGGTGACATTGCTGGGCACTACCCAGGCCTCCACCGTGTACTCACCGGTGGCCTGGATCAGCTGGTTCAGCTTACGGCTGTCGCCGGTACTGCCCTGGGCCTTGCCGGTCTTGAACTCCAGGCCCCAGCCTTCTACCCAAGTGGTGTCGCCACTCAGGGTCAGGTTGATCGCCGGGTCGACGCCGCTGGTGTCATAGGCGGTGCTGCCGCTGCCGGTCTTGAATTCGTAGAGCGCGATGACATCACTCTCCTGGCGGCTGCCGCCGCTGGCTACTGTTCCCTCAGGCAGGGTCAAGGCCCGGCTTGCCACCAGATCCGGATCGACCGGGGTGGGTGAGATGCCGCTGGCCATGTTGGTGATGGCGCTCTCCATCTCCTGGGCGTTGCTTGGGCAGTCGTCCCAGCAGTTGTGCAGTTCGATCAGGCGTTGCACAAGACGGGAGTTGCTCGGGGTATCGAGATCGATGGAGGTCTTTACCGCCGTATAGGCGGTCTCCACATCCGTAGCGGCAAAATAGGGGGATTGGGGGGCTGCGGCGTCTTCAACATGGCACTCGGAGCAGTAGTGAGTCAGCAAAGGGTGAACAGAGCTGGCGAAGAGGCTCGAATCATTCGGAAAAACTTTGCTCTCTCCCACCACGTTTTCCGGTGGCGCTTCCAGTTCAATCTGTCTGCCTGCATTGGTGCCACCGCCGACCCAGGATTCGATGTAGTTGGTGATGATCGTGGCGCAGGCGCTGTTACTAGCCTCCCAGCAGTTATGACCATTGGCTACCTTGGTGACCAGCGCGGACTCATCCGGCTCGCTGCGATTGATGTAGGGGTTGACCGCTTCATAGGCCTGATTGACATCATCCTCTCTGACGAACACCGGTGCCTGACCAGCGGTGTTGTGGCAGGCGCCACAGCGATTTTGCGCTCGCAGAGGCTCCCAGAGACTGACCCTGAACCCCTGAATGTCGCTGGTGCGGGCAGCCGGACCGCTATAGGTACTGGAAGTGATTGAAGTCTCTTGCTGGGGATCGTTCGATACCCCATCCTGGCAGGCCTGTAGACCAAGCAGTGAGACTATTGTGATGAGCCGCCAGGTCAATTGACGCAAGCCGTTTTGATTTTTGTATTCAGTAAACAGGTTCACTGATCACTCTCCTGCACAATAGACGGCTGCTTGGGCGAACACGTTTTTCATGTTGTAGCCGGATTTGAAGCTGCTGGTGATTTCCGCGATCTTGTTGCGGTCTGCGCTGTCCACTGGTGCGCGGAGACAGACGGCTTGAAACGCCTTGGTGACCTGACACTCGGCGAAGGCGTGGCTGTTGGCCAGCTCCTCACCCATTGCTTTGGCCCCATAACCGCTATTAGGCCGGCTGCTGTCCCAGCCCAGGCTGGCGTTCGGTCCCTCTCGCCAGTAGTTGTCCCAGCGGTCGTCCGGGGTGGCAAAGCCGTCTTTAAAGACAGAGCTGTTGATCAGATATTTGGGCTGTACGCTGCCTGGGGTGTAGGCCAGCATGCCGCTCTCCGGGTCGTCGGTATATTCAAAGTTGTAGTAGGCGTAAGCCTGTCCCATGGGTTCCATGCCCGCATGGCACCCTACACAGTTATTGAAATAGACCCGGCTGTCACCACCCGGACTACGGGAGACGTCCTGGCGTACCCGGTCACTGGGGCGGGTCGGATCTTTGATCAGCTCCAGATCTTTACACAGATGGTTGAGCATGGTGAAACGGAACATGGCGCGGTTGGTGCCATCGATGAAAAAGGCCCGGGCTGCGGCACGAGTGGTGATGACTCCGGCGGTTCCCTCGGCGGGCAGGCCGGTGACACTCGATTGGCTCTGTTGCTGCAGCACCTGCTTCAGGTTAAGGCCCTGATTCTCCATCGCCGCGTAGTGATCGTTGTTGCTGTTGGAGTAGGCCGGTGAGTTACTGCCTGTATAAATAATGTCTGCAGAGAGCAACTGATTGAAAGGCACCTCGTCGCGTATCATGCCGATCACTGTTGCCGTGTAGTCGTTCAGTGGGGCGAAGGGGGTCTGATCTTCGTTGGTCCAGGGGGTCGCCCAGTTTTTCAGGGTGACGTTGTAGAAATCCGGGTGTTCCACCGCCAGCATAGCGGCGGCTAGGGGATCGTTGTTATTCTCGATCTCATTGACCATCTCTGCCAGAGTTTCGGCACTTGGGGGGACGCCAGCAATTCGGTCATGGATGCGTTTTGCCTGTTCGCGGGGTCCGGAAACTGCTGGCATCATGGTGCAGAGTGCCAGCGCACTGGCAACCACCCTGATGACCGTTGCTGACTGTCTGTTTCGAGCTGCGGGTGGATGTTTTTCCGACATATTTTCTCGCCTCTGGATCCCTATTCTCAACACCGCCAGTTGGAAGTCTGATCGGCAGAATGCATCACTTCCTCTATTCTTCTATATCAGCGGTCTATTTTGTCAATCCAAAGTGTTTGTTTCGTGAACACTGTTTTTCAAGGTTGTGAACTTGAGCACTGATTGGCGCTTTTGTTCAGGTAGACTCTCAAGTCTATGATTTTATTAGCCGATAGCAGAATTCAACTTTATTCGATAGAGATCTCTGTCCGCGCTGCAACATTCGTAATCTAAGGGAACGACTGTTTAATGAGACCAGTAAAATTCAAGTCGCTCATGAGCTCTCTATGTGTGTTCCCAGTGGCTTTTTTACTGTTTGGCTGCGGTGGTGGCGAGAGCCAGGATCCCGATCCGGTGGTTGTCGATTATCCGGTGGCCTATGTGAAACGGCCAATCACGGATCAGACTACCACCGATATCCGGGTCAGCCAGGTTAGTGAAGCGGGTGCCGACCTCTATTTGAGAGATTATGCCTCGGCCGGGGCGGATGAGATCAACCTGACTGGCTCTGTCACTGGTGGTGAAGGGGATGTGCGGGATGTCTCTGTCTCTTACGATGGCAACAAACTGCTGTTTTCACTCAGACTGCCGTTGATCGAGGATGCAGAGCCGGAAGATCAGCCGACCTGGAATATCTGGGAGTATGATATCCCATCGGCTCAGCTGCGACGGGTGATCGTCTCGGATATCACCGCCGAGGATGGGCACGACCGGTTTCCCCACTACCTGCCCGATGGGCGCATCGTCTTCTCCTCAACCCGTCAACGCCAGGCCAAGGCGCGTTTGCTGGATGAGGGTAAGCCCCAGTACCTGGCCATGGAGCGTTCAGTGGATGAAGCGGCGATGGTGTTGCATGTGATGAACGATGACGGTACTAGTATCAACCAGATTTCGTTCAACCGAAGTCATGATTTTTCACCCACAGTGCTCTCCAGCGGTAAGATTGTCTTCAGTCGTTGGGACAATGCGGACGGTAATAATGCGATCCATCTCTACAGTATTAATCCTGACGGCACCGAGTTGGAGTTATTGTATGGTCTTAACAGTCATGACACTGGAACGGACGGCAGTACCATTCAATTCATGCGTCCCCAGGAGATGCCCGATGGACGAATTCTTAGCTTGATCCAGCCTTTTGATGGCACCCAGGCGGGTGGGGCGTTGATCTTCATCGACACCGAGACCTACATCGATAACGAGCAGCCGACCTGGGAGAATCAGGGTATGACCGGGCCGGCTCAGAGCCGTGCCACCAACCATCAGATTCCCACAGACGGCACGATCACCATGGACGGGCTGCTGCGCAGTGCGCACCCGATGTTCGACAACACCGACCGACTGTTGATCAGCTGGAGCCCCTGTCGGGTGATGGAGGATGATCGGATTGTCCCTTGTACGGATGAACGACTGGCCGATCCAGCCGTCGAAGCGGCGCCACCGATCTACAGTCTGTTCATTTATGACCCATCAAAACAGACCCAGCTGCCGATCGTGAAACCGAAAGAGGGTATCATTTATAGCGATGTGGTGGTCGCTACTGAGCGTCCTGAGCCGCTGATCATCCATGATAAGACCGCTGGGGTCGACTTGGATCCAACCCTGGTCTCAGAGAAAGCGGGTCTGCTACGTATTCGCAGTGTCTATGATCTGGATGGGGTGGATAGCTCAGATCCCGGCATCGCCACCCTCTCCGATCCCACACTCACCAGCGCCGACAATCGGCCCGCTCGCTTTCTGCGCTTGATCAAGCAAGTCACTATACCGGATGACGAGGTGCTCGATTTTTCCAACTCGGCCTATGGTGCGACGGCCCAGTTCGGCATGCGTGAAGTGTTGGGGTATGCACCCATCGAACCGGATGGCTCGGTGCAGGTCAAAGTGCCGGCCAATGTGCCGATCAGCTTCAGTGTACTCGACGCCGATGGCAGGCGCACCAACAATGTCCACAGCTTCTGGCTACAGTTCCGGCCGGGAGAAGTGATCGAGTGTGCCGGTTGCCATGAGGCGGATAATCCACTGGCTCATGGCCGATTGAGCGCGGCGCCGCCCAGCGTAAATAGCGGCAGCCTGGAGACCGGCCAACCCTTTCCCAACACCAATCCCGAGCTCTGGACCGATGTGGGGGAGAGCATGGCCCAGACCCGCAACCGACTGCAGTGCACGGCTGCGGCCTGCGACCCGGATATGGATCTGCTTTTCGAGGATGTCTGGAGCGATCCTGCGCTGCGTCAACCGGATCAGCCATTCGCCTATCGTTATGCCGACCTGGAGAGCGCCAATCCACTCAGCGATCCGCTCTGTAGCTCTAGCTGGAACGACCTGTGTCGTGCGATGATCCACTATGAGCAGCATATCCATCCACTCTGGTCGGTCCCCAGGCTGATCCTGGACGATGAGGGGAACACCGTAGAAGAGCGCACCTGCAATGTCTGCCATGATACGGATGATGCGGGAGAGACGGTGGTTCCGGCTGCTCAGCTCGATTTGAGCGATGGCGCCTCTGAAGATCAACCGGAACACTTTAGCGCCTATCGGGAATTGCTGTTTACCGACAATATGCAGGAGGTTGTGGATGGCCTGCTGGTGGATGTTCTGGTGCCTGCGGTGGATGAGAATGGCAACCAGCTCTATGAAACCGATGAGAATGGGGAGTTGAACCTTGACGCTGAGGGCAATCCGATTCCACTGCCCGATGTGCCAGTGCCAGTACCAGGCGGCGCTTCGATGGTGGCAGGTTCGGCGAATGACAGTCGCTTTACCGAGGTCTTTGAGACCGGGGGCGTACATGCGGGCTACCTCACTGAGGCTGAATTGAAACTGATCTATGAGTGGCTGGATATCGGTGCGCAATATTACAATGATCCATTTCTTGCACCTGTGGATGACTGACGCTTGAGACTGTTTAGTAAAATTTCGCTGCTCATCAGCGGGTTGCTGGGGCTACTGCTGCCCGGGGCGCTGCTGGCGGAAGAGCCTCCGTTACGGGTGCAGGTCTCTGCCCCTTACATCGAGATGCATACCGGTCCGGGTGCGGTCTATCCTGTTCACCAAGTGGCTGAGCGAGATGAGTGGGTGGTGATTCACAAACGCCGCACCGACTGGTTTCTGGTGGAGACCCGCAAAGGCAGGCAGGGTTGGGTGGCGATGGATGAAATGCGCCAAACTCGCCTAGAGGATGGTACCCCATTGCCGTTGATTGCCTATTCCGAAAAAGATTTCAGGGATCGTACCTGGGAGTTCAGTTTCTATGGCGGCGACATGGAGGGGGCGGCACTGCTGGGACTCTATGCGGGTTATGCGTTCAACGAAAACCTTTCGACGGAGATTAGCTTCTCCCAGGCCCTGGGGGATTTCTCCAGTGAGTATCTTTTCGATGTTAATCTGGTATCCCAGCCCTTTCCCGAGTGGACATTCAGCCCCTTCTTCACCCTTGGCGGTGGTGTGATCCGCACCAATCCAAACGCCACTTTGGTGGAGACCGAGGATCGAACAGATACAACAGCTCATGTAGGTGCTGGATTGAAGCTCTATCTGACCAGGCGCTTCTTCCTGCGTGGGGAGTTTCGCCACTATGCCGTGTTTAACAGTCGTGAAGAGAATGAGGATTTTGACCAGTGGAAAATCGGACTCGGTTTCTTTTTCTGAGTACAGCAGCCCTGCTGGGTCTGTTGAACTTCTCTACCGGCCAGGCGGAGGAGCAGCAACTGCTGGGTGACAACCTGCGTGAAGAGCTGTTGGTGGAGCCGGAGGTCGCCCGTCGGGAGATTCACGAACCCGATTTCGATGAAGAGGATTTCGAGATTGGTGTCTACGCCGGGTTGATGAATATCGAGGATTTCGGCACCAGTGCCGCCTATGGTTTGCGACTTGCCTACCATGGTACGGAATCGATCTTTCTCGAAGCAGCGATTGGTACTTCAGAGGCCAATGAAACCAGCTATGAGCAGCTGAGTGGCAATGTACAGCTGCTCACCGACAGAGAGCGCCGCTTTACCTATTACAATCTCTCCGCCGGTTACAATGTTCTGCCGGGTGAGGTTTTTCTTGGTGGCAAGTATGCCTACAACAGTCAGTTCTATCTGATTGGCGGCATCGGCTCAACCCGCTTTGCTGGTGACGATGAATTTACCGTCAATCTGGGGGCAGGCTATCGCCTGTTGATCAATGACTGGCTGACCATCCATCTCGATGCCAGGGACCACATGTTCGATTCGGATCTGCTCGGTGAGAGCAAGACCACCCACAACTTCGAACTGACTGGTAGCCTGAGCTTTTTCTTTTGAGGATAGAAAACGTGAAGATGAACTCTCTGTTGTTGAAACGAATCATGAAAACCACTCTTCTGCTTGGTCTGCTGACCGGCTTCACGCTTTCACAGGCTGATTCGACAGCCGCACCTGACTTTACTTTAAAGAGCCGCAGCGGTGAGAACATTAAGCTGAGCGAACTGCGGGGTAGTGTGGTGATGGTGAACTTCTGGGCCTCCTGGTGTGGTCCCTGCCGTCAGGAGATGCCATTGTTGCAACAGCTTTACGATCGCTATCAGGGGATGGGATTTACCCTGCTTGGGGTTAATGTGGATGAGGATCCCGCGGCAGCGCAGAAGATGCTGAAAGAGATTCCAGTCAATTTTCCGATCCTCTACGACAGCAGTAACAAAGTCAGTAAACAGTATCAGGTGAAAGCAATGCCCAGTACCTTCATGGTGGATCGGGATGGCAACATTCGCTATCTGCACAAAGGCTATAAGCCAGGCTATGAAGATGACTACCAGCAGCAGATCCGGGCGCTGCTGAAAGAGTGAGATCTGTTGTCATGTTAACCATTCATCGTCTGCTGCTGGTTCTGTTTTTACTGTCTCTCTCTGGGTGCAGTATCGAGCCTTGGGTACAACCCTACGAACGGGCACGGCTGGCTGATCCGATCATGAGCTTTGAGCGAAATCCAATAGCCAGTGGTTACCGTCACCATGTCTACCAGACAAGGGAGGCGGCTCGTGGCGCTGAAGGTGGCGGAGGAGGCGGTTGTGGTTGTAACTGAGCCTTGTGAGTTTGTGCTAAAGAGCGCTGTGTTATCGTCCCCCGGCCGTTACTGGCTACTGCTGATTCTGGCGACGCTTCCTGGCTTCGGTCTGTTTGCCACGGTATTGCCGGAGGATCGGGCAGATGTCATGTACCATCGTTACGATGGTGGCGGCGTCGAGGTGGACGGGCCGTCGATCGTGGTACGTAAGTCGGTGATGGATGCGGTCTCATTGAGCGCCAACTACTATGTGGATTCCATCTCCAGCGCCTCAGTGGATGTGGTCTCCACCGCATCGCCCTACACGGAAGAGCGCACCGAAAGCAGCCTGTCGATGGACTATCTGTACAACAAAACTCTGATGAGTCTGGCGCTGACCAAGAGTGATGAGAGTGACTATCTCTCCGAGACCGGCAGCTTCAGTATCAGCCATGATATGTTTGGTGACCTGACCACAGTTACGTTGGGTTATTCGGTCGGCAATGACGATATCAGTCGCAACGGGGATGCAGACTTTGGTGATCAGGTTAAGCGACAGAACTATCGAGTGAGTCTGAGTCAGATTCTAACCAAAAGTGCCATTCTGGGGGTTGCCTGGGAGACTATCACGGATGAGGGTTATCTCAACAATCCCTACCGCTCCTATCGCTATCTGGATCCCTTGTCCGGTGATGGCTTCAGCTATCTGCCCGAAGTCTATCCACGCACCAGGACCAGTAATGCTCTGGCGCTGAGGTTGAAGTACTACCTGCCTTACCGAGCCGCCCTGAGCAGTGAATATCGCTACTTCAACGATACCTGGGGTATTGACGCCAACAACTTCGAGCTGGCTTACACCCACCCCTTCAGGGAGAAGTGGATTGTCGATGTTCATTATCGCTACTACACCCAGGATGGGGCGGATTTTTACAGTGATCTCTTTTCACGGCGTGCCCCACAGAGCTACCTGGCTAGGGATAAAGAGCTGAGTAGTTTTCAGAGTCATACCCTAGGCTTGGCGATGAGTTACGAGATCAAACCTGAGTTCCTGCAGTTCGTCGATCGGGGCACACTCAATCTTGCCTATGACTACATCCGCTTCAACTATGATGACTTCCGAGATCTGACCCGGGGTGGGGTAGTGGGCGAAGAGCCTTTTTACTCATTCTCTGCCAATGTGATTAAGGCTTATGTTTCAATCTGGTACTGATGCTTAGGTTCGGGTCAACAGTGGTTAAGAAGAGCCCCCCTCTCTGATCAACGGCGATGGGCTTTATGCAGACATCTGCAGCAGATCAGTGATTGTATCCTAGACAAACGCTGTTACATTCATCTTGCCAACTGATATCGATTCAAAGTAAACACCGCATGTTACACATTAACGCTTCCCGGCAGATGAGAGTAGGGTCTGAAAACTGCAATCAAAACCCTGTAACCCCTGATTCTTGCTTACTTCTGTGTCATAATCGGCGGCTGATTTTTTTGCCAAGCACAGTGAGAGCTGCGCCGGGCTGACTTTTAAACCCCCATTGAGAGGTTGATAGCGATGAGTTTCTTTATATCCGATGCCATGGCGGAAGCGGCGCCCGCCGCAGCCGACCAGGCCAATGCAATAACCGGTTTACTGCCTTTGGTAATCTTTGGCGCGGTGCTCTATTTCTTGATGATTCGTCCCCAGATCAAACGTCAGAAAGAGCACAAAAAGCTGGTTGACGGACTGTCGAAAGGGGATGAAGTGGTAACCACCGGTGGGGTTGCTGGAAGAATTTCCGACCTGGGAGAGAACTTTATCCTGGTTGAGATCTCTGAAGGCACTGAGGTTAAGATCCGTCGCCAGGCCGTAGAGACTGTATTGCCTAAGGGATCACTCAAGGAGCTCTAGTCTCTTGCACAGAGCGGGTTAGGGGGCAGTCTCCCCAGGCTGCCTTTTTTTGATGGTATAACTGAATTAGAAAACACGATGAACCAATATCCAATTTGGAAGAATCTCATGGTTCTGGTGGTGGTCCTGTTGGGGGCGTTTTATGCGCTGCCCAATCTATTTGGACAAGACCCCTCCATGGAGATCTCGGCAACCCGGGATGCAGTGGTAGACCAAACCACCCAGAATCGAGTCGAGCAGGCGCTGGAGAAGTTGGGCATAAGCGCCAAACGGCTAGAGATGCGTCAGCAGAAACTGCTGGTGCGATTCAACTCCTCAGAAGACCAGCTGAGAGCGATGGATCACATCGCTGCAGCACTGGGTGAAGATGTGCGGAACCCATGTATCTGGGTCTCGACCTGCGGGGAGGGGTCCATGTGCTGATCGACGTGGACATGGAATCCGCCATCACCCAAGCGGTTGAACGTTACAGCAGCGACATTCGTACCCTGCTCCGGGAAGAGAAGTTGCGTTATGTTGGTATCAGCCGGGAAGATGAACGGGTGGTGGTGAAATTCAATACCGCTGAAAAACGGGATAAGGCTATCGACCTGATTGGCAATGAATTTCGATCTTTGCTTGTGAAGGATGTTGACCAGGAGGATGGCTTCCTGGTCGAGGTCAGCCTCTCTCCCACTGAAAAGCAGGAAGTACAAAAATTCGCTCTGCAACAGAATATTACCACCCTGCGTAATCGTGTTAATGCGCTGGGTATTTCAGAACCTTCCATCCAGCAGCAGGGGGTACGACGTATCGTAGTCCAGCTCCCTGGTGCTCAGGATCCTGGTAAGGTGAAAGAGATCCTCGGTGCTACAGCGACCCTGGAGTATCGTCTGGCGGATACCGAACACAGTGTCGAGGATGCGGTCAACGGGCGCGTGCCACCTGGCTCCAGCCTCTACTACGAACGTGATGGCCGACCGGTGCTGCTGAAGAAGCGAGTGATCGTTACCGGTAACCAGATCGTGGATGCCTCCTCGGGTCTGGATCAGCAGTCCGGCTCCCCCGCTGTGTTTGTCAGCCTGGATGGGGTAGGTGCCAAGCGGATGCGTCGCATGACCAATGAAAATGTCGGTAAACCGATGGCTGTGGTGTTCATCGAGAACCGCACCACCACCAGTATGCATGATGGTAAAGCGGTGAAAGTGAAACGTAAGGTGGAGGAGGTCATCTCCATTGCCACTATTCGTGAGCCCTTTGGCCGACGCTTCCAGACCACTGGACTCGACAGTACTGAAGAGGCCCATGATCTGGCCCTGTTACTGCGTGCCGGCGCACTGGCTGCACCAATCGAAATTGTCGAGGAGCGAACCATCGGTCCCAGCCTGGGTCAGGACAGTATCGACCAGGGTTTTGCTTCAGTAATGATTGGTCTGGCACTGGTGATGGTATTTATGGCGGTCTACTATCGGGTATTTGGACTGGTGGCGGACATGGCCCTGGTGATGAACCTGATATTGATTGTCGCCATACTATCGATGCTGCAGGCCACACTGACCCTGCCGGGTATTGCCGGTATCGTGCTCACCGTTGGCATGGCAGTGGATGCCAATGTACTGATCTTCCAGCGTATTCGTGAAGAGATCGCCAACGGTAATTCACCCCAGGCAAGTATCCAGGCCGGTTATGAGAAGGCCTTCTCAACCATCATCGATGCTAACATCACCACCCTGATCGCTGCAGTGGTGCTGTTCAGTTTCGGTACCGGTCCAATCAAAGGCTTCGCCGTAACCCTGGCGATCGGTATTTTAACCTCCATGTTTACCGCCATAATCGGCACCCGTGCTGTGATCAACTGGATCTACGGTCGTAAGCGTGTGCAATCCCTGGCGATCTAGAGAGGCTGAACAGATGCAGAATACAAATAAAGACAGTTATATCGATTTGATGGGGAAGCGCCAACTGGCGATCTATTTCTCCGGTGCTCTACTGCTGATCTCGCTGGCTGCGATTCTTGTCCGGGGGCTCAGTCTGGGCATCGATTTCACCGGAGGGACTTTGGTCGAGGTGAAGTACCCCGAGGCGGTTGAGCTTGCGGCGGTGCGTGAGGCATTGAACAAAGATGGATTCTCGGATGCGGTGGTACAGCATTTCGGTACCTCTCAGGATGTGTTGGTCCGACTCGCCCCTCAGGAAGGGGTGAAGAGTTCTGAGCTGAGTAATCGGGCATTCCACGCCATGCAGAGCATCAGTGCTGATGCGGATCTTAGAAGGGTTGAGTTCGTTGGCCCACAGGTGGGTGACGAACTTACCGAGCAGGGTGGGCTGGCGATGCTCTACGCCCTGATTGGTATTCTGATCTATGTCGGATTGCGGTTTGAGTACCGTTTCGCGGTCGGTTCCGTGATTGCCCTGGTGCATGATGTGTTGATCACGATTGGCTTCTTTGCCCTATTTCAGGTTGATTTCGACCTGCCGGTAATGGCAGCTGTATTGGCGGTGATCGGTTACTCCCTGAATGACACCATCGTGGTGTTTGACCGGATCCGTGAGAATTTCCGCAAAATACGCAAAGGGGATACCATCGAGATCATCAATACCTCGATCAATCAGACCCTC
>JARRQD010000038.1:0-17641 GCA_037382205.1 Candidatus Thiodiazotropha sp. | reverse complement strand
TCACGTTTTGCGCTGATATTGATGATCGGATAACCGATGTTCGCATAGGTTTCAAACTGGGAGGTGAAATCGGTTTCGCTCTCTTCAGTTAACAGGTCGATTTTATTGATCGCAATCAATGGTGGGATGTTTATGGTTTCAGCAGTGACCAGATATTGATCCAACAGATATCCGCTGGGTTCCGGTTTGGGTGCAAGTACAATCACCAGTTGACTGATATTGGCCGCCAAAGGTTTGTGCCGACCACTGTAGTCCGGGCGGCTGAGTACGCTCTCCCGGGGTTGCAGAGCTGTGACTACACCACTGTTCTCATCAACTTGCTGCCAGATGACCCGGTCACCACACACGGGATGGCCGATATTCTGGCGTGTCTGACAGCGGAAGATCCTGCCGGAACCATCGTCGATTCCCAGGGTGGCGCCATGACGAATGATAACCAGACCCTCCTGTGCAGGTTGCTCTGCAACAGCATTCAGGGCCTGGGAGGCTCGTTGATCCAGACGTTGGCGGCGCTTTTCCTGAATGGCCTGAATACGGCTTTTTTGTTGTTTTGTCAGTCGCCGTTTAGCCATCTACGCATACTGTCTGATAGCCAATAATCTCAAGCCATAAAAAGGTCTGGTCAGGCTAAGGTTTGAGATCAAATTTGTAGTACTCCTGATTGAGGTAACTTGCGGTATTGTCGATTTGATCGTCAAACCAGGTCAGGCCTAGATTCTGTTCGCAAAATCGCACCTGTTTGTGCAGTCCATCAAGGCTATTAACTCTCCGGTCAGGCCTGGTATAGACCTCGCTGCCATGACATTTTACACAGTGTTGTTCAGTCAGCTGTTTACCCTGTTCCAGATCATTGGCGATCAGGTTTGAGGAGGTAAGAATCAGCAGAGAGGTTGCAGGTATTAGTAACTTTTTCATCGACACGCTCCGTCTATTGAGTCATCTGTTTTGATATGTGAGCAATACGCACTGGCGCCGGTGGATGGCTGTCATGGAAAAATGAATAGAGAGGATCCGGTGTCAGTGTGTTTGCATTGTCCTGATAGAGTTTGACCAGCGCCTGAATCAGAAACTCCCCGCTGCTTTGGCTGACAGCATAGTCATCGGCTTGAAATTCGTGGCGTCTGGAAAAGAAGCTGCCCAGGGGGGTAAAGAAGATCGTGAATACTGGGATGGTCAGTACAAACAGCAATAGGGCGGCAGCATTTGAGGGTTGTGAGATACCCAGACCGTTATAAAACCAAAGCTGTTGTGAGAGCCAGCCAAGCAGTGCCATGGCGCCCAGTGAGATGAGGGCCATTACCAACATCTGTCTATGAATGTGTTTGTGGTGAAAATGGCCAAGTTCGTGGGCCAATACCGCCTCCATTTCATCCGTACTGAGGGCTTCTAACAAGGTATCGAAAAAGACAATACGCTTGGTTTTACCGAACCCGGTGAAATAGGCATTGCCATGAGAAGAGCGTTTGGAACCGTCCATGACAAAGATGCCATCGCTGGTGAATCCACACCGTTGTAAGAGTTTACCGATGCGTTCTCGCATATCCCCCTCGGATAGGGGAGTGAATTTGTTGAACAGTGGTGCGATGAATCGTGGGTAGGCCCAGGATATGGTCAGGGTGAAGCTGAGCCATACCAACCAGGCCGCGAGCCACCAATATTGACCGGCACTTTCCATTAATTTCAGAATCACCCACAGCAGTGGTGCGCCGAGCAGAAGCGAGAGCAATACTCCGATCAGACGGTCCTTGATGTATTGTTGTGGGGTATTGCGGTTGAATCCGAATGCGGCTTCCAAGCGAAAGGTTCGATAGAGATCGAATGGCAGGTCGAGTAAAGAACCGATAAAGAGAAAAGAGAATACAAATACAATTCCAGTGGTTAATGCCCCCCATTGCATCCCACTCCAGTATTGAATCAGCCACTCCAGGCCGCCGCCTAGGGTCCAGAAAAGCAACAGGGCTACCCCAATCAGTGCCTCAATAAAGGCCAGTTTGCCCTTAGCCTGGGTGTAGTCGGCCGCTTTTTGGTGATCTTCCAGTGAAACCTGCCCATTGAAGGCGTCAGGCACTTGATTTCTGTGTTGTTTGACATGGCCTAGGTGCCGAACTAACAGCCACAGCTGAAGTATGGTTCCAAGAAACAGAAACAGTAAAAATAATTGTGTAAATGGTGCCATCAGTGGTTCGTCAAAAATCCTGGGGTTGTAGGTCGCAGCCGATTCGGCGACACATTATGTCGTGTTAAGCTCGCCGATACCAGCCAATCGACTGGGAACTGTTTCTATTATTGATGATGTCGCCTATCCAATGATCGTTCGAATTGTTCACTGTTTAGGAGGTTAATATTAGATGCATTTCTGACCTGTACTGTCATCAAAAGGTTCGCCTATCAGATCGATTTCCATACAGTCTTAGGTGGCTTCCTGTTAGAATCTCGCAGCCTAGTGGTTCTGAAACTGAAGGATAGATAAAATGCCTGTAGATGCCTCCAATCTAATTTGGATTGACCTTGAAATGACCGGGTTGGATACCCAGCGAGATGAAATTATTGAGATTGCAACCATCGTTACCGATGTCCATCTGAATATTCTTGCGGAAGGGCCGGTGATTGCCGTCCATCAGCCTCAAGCGACCCTCGATGCCATGGATGAGTGGAATCAGCGTCAACACGGAGGATCCGGTTTGCTGGATCGAGTCAGGCAGAGTCAATTCAGCGAGGTAGAGGCGCAGGCTGAGACGATCCAATTCCTACAACACTATGTGCCTGCCGGGGCTTCCCCCATGTGTGGCAACAGCATCTGCCAGGACAGGCGATTTTTGGCTAGGACTATGCCTGAGTTAGAAGCCTACTTCCATTACCGGAATCTGGATGTCAGTACATTAAAAGAGCTAATGAATCGCTGGTCGCCTTCACTGTGCGATGGGTTTAGCAAACAGGGTAAGCACTTGGCGTTGGATGATATCAAAGACTCAATTGCTGAGCTTCAATATTATCGCGACCACTTCCTGAGCCTATCTCATTGATGGAGAGCAACTGCTGGTTAACCCGGCTTTCTCGGATGATTTGGCAGGGTGGAAGGTCAATGGGAACGCTGATCTGGTAGAGGTTACTGATGGTGTTGTGATGATGCGACATGATTCGGTATCTCAGTCCAATTCACTTTCTCAATGTTGGGACAGAGAAAAGTTTCCCGATCGAATTCTATGTTCTATCGATGCATCAACGGATGATATAGTACTCGGAGAAAAGCCTTGGTATCGGGCCAAGGGTGGTCTGATTGGATATCTTGCTGATGGAAAGAGAGATTATGGATTGGCTAATAAGTTGTTGAAAATCAAGACAGATGAACCCTGGAAATCCTATCAGGCAGGTTTAGAAATTGATGCGTCACTAAAACGCATCTGTCTTTCAATCGGTCTGTATGGTTCGAAGGGTATCTTTCAGTTCAGCAACCCGGCACTCTATCCGGCTCGAATTTCTCCAATATACAGTCCGCTAAAAAGCCTTCTACTGATCGTCTGGTTCGTAGCATGTCTTTATTGGCTTACACTTCTAATCAAGCACTATCGGCACAAAAAACAGATTACGTTTCTGATGATTATGTTGATGACGCTCGCAGCTGGAATACTCATGCCCGCTGGGTTTAAGTCGCTCTTGGAGGGCTCGATTTTATCCTACATTCCAGAATTTAAAACATCAGAAATACTCAAAGCACTGGGTGTGTCTGTGCAGTTTTCACCCGATATTCTTCCAAAATATTGGGATGTCTCTAAGTTCGGACATTTGCTGGGTTTTTTCCTATTGAGTATGGTTCTGTTTTCTGAAAAACAGAAGTCGCTATGGCGCTTGTTGTCGGGATTGGTGCTGGCGGCGCTGGCCTCGGAAATCCTGCAATTCTATGTACCCGGAAGATCGCCAAGGGTCAGTGATGCGATTGTGGACCTGATGGGAATTATCGCCGGCTGGTGGTTGATCAGAGGCTATTTCAGATTGCGTCACACGTTTGCGGGCTATTGAGTCTGAGAGTAATACATTTCCGTTTAGCCACCGGATGATTGATTTCGATGTTGACTCAGCGCCCAGAGAATATGCGCTTTGACCAGCGGGGTTGCCATCTCCAATCGACGTTGGAGGGCCTGAGTGACAGATTCAGATAAGGGTGCGTTACCAAGCGCCACTGCTAGATTTCTCTGCCAACGCTGATAACCGATACGGCGTATCGCAGATCCCTCTGTTTTTCGTAGAAAAGTTGCCTCATCCCACTCAAAGAGCGTGATCAGGTCGCAACGATGAAGATTTTCTCTTGGCAGAAAATCCTTCTCTCGAGTCAAACGGGCAAAGCGGTTCCAGGGGCAGACCTGCTGACAGTCATCACAACCGTAGATCCGGTTGCCTATGGCTGCTCTGAAAGGCTCTGGTATGGGGCCTTGAAGCTCAATCGTAAGATATGAAATGCAGCGTCTGGCATCGAGCTGGTAGGGGGCGATAATGGCCTGAGTTGGGCAGACCTCCAAGCAGGCCTGGCATCGGCCACAGTGGTTTTCTGCGGGCTGATCGATTGGCAGCGGAATACTGGTATAGATCTCTCCGAGGAAAAACCAGGAGCCTGCTTGCTTGGCGAGTAGATTGGTATGTTTGCCGATCCAGCCCAGGCCGGCTTTTTCGGCAAGCGGTTTTTCCAGTACCGGGGCAGAGTCCACATACAGTCGATTACTGCTCTCCGGTACTGCCTGTTGTATCAGCTTCGTCAGCTTTTTCAACCGATTTCGCAACACTTTATGGTAATCTCGACCCACTGAATAGCGGGAGATAAAAGCGGTTTTAGGATCTCCAATTACCCGTTGCAGATCGTCCATCGATTCAGGCAGGTAGTCCATACGGAGCGAAATCACTCTGACGGTTGCCGGTTCCAATTCAGCAGGCCGACTGCGTTTGCTGCCATGTTTGGCCATATAGGCCATCTCACCATGGAAGCCGGATGCCAACCACTGCTGGAGGCTGTTTTCAGCTTCACTAAGATCCGTATCGGTAATGCCTACCGCATCGAAACCAAGCTCAATACCCCACTGCTTAATCTGTAGGCTCAGGATCTCTAATTGGTTGCTATTCAGTGTGCCGGTCATGTCGCTGCACTATAACTCAAGAGTGTGAAGCTTAGCAGTATCTACCGGCTGAACGTTGATGATCGATTTTTGATACAACCCAAGGATCGAGGTATCGTTGCCGCTCAATTCAGAGGAAAATTGTGTCATGCGAGTCATGCCATTTACCGACAATTTGCCCTATGCCCTCTATCGGGCCGATCAGGTTCGACAATTCGATCGGATAGCCATCGAAGAGTTCGCTATTCCCGGAGCGACGCTAATGGAGCGGGCGGGAATCCGGGCCTTCGAACTGATGCGTAAGAAATGGCCCAAAGTCAAAGAGATCCTGGTGGTCTGTGGGCTGGGTAACAATGGTGGGGATGGCTATGTGGTTGCCCGGCTGGCGCTGCAGGCTGGTTTGAGCGTCCGGGTATTGCAGCTTGGTGATCCTGAAAAAATCCAAGGCGATGCGCTGCTCAAAGCAAGGGCTTGGATGGCATTGAGCCAGCAACTGGAGCCTTTTCGGGATCTTCCACGAAAGCCAGGCCTGATTGTGGATGCCATACTCGGAACCGGGCTTGAACGGGATATCCGTGGCGATTGGAAGTCGGCAGTGCAACAGATCAATCAGCATCAGGCGCCGGTTTTCGCCCTGGATATCCCTTCGGGGATCAACTCGGACAGCGGTCGGGTAATGGGATGCGCCGTGAAAGCCGCGGCAACCATCAGTTTCATCGCTCTCAAGCCGGGCATGTTCACCGGATATGGGCCTGATTACTGTGGTGAAATAGCCTTTGATGCCTTAGAGATACCGGCCCAGATCTACTCTCGCCAACTGCTTGCCTGTCGCCGTATGGATTGGTCAAAGGTCTCTGTGTCTGTGGGTAGAAGGGCGCGTACCTCCCACAAAGGGAGTTATGGCCACTTGTTGGTTGTCGGTGGGGATCAGGGTTACTCCGGCGCAGTACGTATGGCTGCTGAGGGTGGTGCGCGGTGTGGCGCTGGTTTGGTTACCCTGGCAACCCATCCGCAACATGCTCCATGGAGTAATCTAGGACGTCCTGAGTTGATGTGTCGAGGCATTGATGGTGCTGATGATTTGAGCCATTTACACGAACAGGCCAGTGCCGTGGTGCTCGGCCCTGGCCTGGGACGTACGGCCTGGGGAGAGGGGGTCTACCATAAAGTGGTCGAAACTCAACTGCCTATGTTGCTGGATGCCGATGCGCTCTTCTGGTTGGCCCGCTATCCGGATCAACGTAGTAACTGGATATTGACGCCCCATCCAGGAGAGGCCGCCCGATTGCTGGGCTGGCAGACTGCAGAGGTGCAAAATGATCGGTTTGCCGCTTGTGAAGCGCTGCAGCAACGCTATGGTGGGGTGATCGTGCTGAAGGGGGCTGGCACCCTGGTCAGCAGTCGTGGAAGCCAGCCTGTGGCGCTCTGCAGTGACGGCAATCCAGGCATGGCAAGTGGCGGATCTGGCGATGTGTTAAGTGGTGTGATTGGTGCTTTTCTGGCACAGGGTTATGCACTTCGGGATGCAGCGGAGCTGGGAGTCTGCCTGCATGCTGCTGCTGGCGACAGAGCGGCCCGCAAAGGTGAGATCGGAATGTTGGCTGGTGATTTGATCGATGTGCTGCGCGAGACGCTCAATTCGGAGCTTGTTGATGATTGAATTGAGGCTGACAGGTGAAGCGGAGCAGGAGGCGCTTGGTCGTCGTCTGGCATTGAACTGTCGGCCGCCTTGTATTGTCTATCTTGCGGGTGATCTCGGTGCTGGCAAAACCACGCTGGCACGAGGGTTTCTACGAGGAGTCGGTTATCAGGGACGGGTCAAAAGTCCTACCTATACTCTGCTTGAACCCTATGAACTGGACAGGCTCAACTGTTACCATTTCGACCTCTATCGCCTGGCTGATGCAGAAGAGTTGGCCTATCTTGGTATCGAGGATCTGCTGACCGAGAAAAGTGTGATGCTGATCGAATGGCCCGAAAAGGGGGTGGGGGGTTTACCTGCTGCAGATCTACTGATTAAGATTAGACATGACGGTCTGTCACGACAGATCACCATTGATGGTGTAAGTGAGCAAGGAATTGAAATAATTCAGGAAATACAAAGTGATCTGGGAAATGATTAATTCTATTCATAGAAAAATCAGCTATCTAGCAGAATAATCTGGAAAAATAATCTTTTGCATGCTATTTTTTATGTTGTATTTTCAGTGTTACAGGTTAAGGGGCAATGAGGATTAGGCTTGCTATGCTGCTGATCTTACTGATCAGCGCTCTACCGCTACAAGCAAAGCAGTCTGAGATAACCGGTCTCAGGATATGGTCTGCGCCGGATCACGTGCGCTTGGTTTTCGACGCCGATGCCAAGGTATACCACAAGATTTTCACCCTGAAAGAGCCTGATCGTCTGGTCCTTGATCTGCAAAACGCGTCGCTCACCAAACATCTGCCAGATCCCACCAAAGAGAATAAGATCATCCGTGGCATGCGCACTGCGAAGCGCAATAAAAGCGATGTACGGGTCGTGTTTGATCTCAATAGCGCCGTCAAACCCAAGAGTTTCTCACTGCGTCCCAATCGAGAGTATGGCCATCGACTGGTGGTGGATCTGTATGACGGAAAAACCGGCTCCAGTTACCACAATGGACCAGTCAAGACGGCCAAAAAGGCCTCTATAACCGGTCAGCGAGATGTGGTGATTGCGGTAGATCCAGGGCATGGGGGTGAAGATCCCGGAGCCCGTGGACGCAAAGGTACCTACGAGAAGGATGTGGTGTTGGCAATCGGTCGCAAGCTGGTAAGAATGATCAATCAGCAGAAAGGCATGAAGGCCGTACTGATCAGGGACGGTGACTACTACCTGGGGCTGAGAAAACGCATTGCTAAGGCCAGAGCGCATCAGGCGGATCTGTTTGTCTCAATCCATGCAGACGCCTTTCGGGATCCTAAAGTCAGAGGCTCATCGGTCTATACCCTCTCCCGTAGTGGCGCTTCGAATGAAGCCGCGCGCTGGTTGGCAGAGCGGGAAAACAGTGCCGACCTGGTTGGCGGCGTCTCGCTGGAAGATAAGGACGACATGCTCGCTTCAGTACTGCTCGATCTCTCCCAGATCGGGACATTGCAGGCCAGTTCGGAAGCCGCCAGCCGGGTCTTGTCTGAGCTTAAGACACTCGGTAAGACCCATAAACGCAGGGTTCAGCAGGCCGGTTTTGTGGTGCTGAAATCACCAGATATCCCCTCGATGCTGGTGGAGACTGCATTTATCTCCAACCCGGAAGAGGAGCGTCGACTGCGTAACTCGAAACACCAGGCCAAAGTGGCCAGGGCCCTGATGAAGGGGATTCGGGACTATTTCAAGTTTCAGCCTCCGCCAGGTACCTGGTTGGCGGCCAATCAGCGAACACGTAAACATGTGATCTCTTCCGGTGATACCTTGATCGCGATCGCCAATCGCTACCAGATCAGTGTCAAACGGCTGCGCCATGTCAATGATCTGAAAAATGACACGATACGTATAGGACAGGTGCTGCAGATTCCACCAGGTGGCTAACCTATTGCTGTCTTCTTTGAAATATCACTCAGCTGAACCTCCTAGTGTGCTGCGATACGGTTTATTTGATCGCTAATCTTGGATAGACGAATTCAGGTTGAAGTCGAGACCCTGAGCCATTATCCTAAAAAAATCAGTTGACCACTCCATTCCAATAGCAGGTTACTGATTATGAGGGTAGTAACCTCGATCTACTTGGTCACCTGTTGGGTGAATCAAGCTACAGAGTGAATTGCACGCTTGTGGTGGCACATGGCGGCGTTGCAACTCCTTGCAATAGCGAGCTATTGCGCGTCGTCGCGCGCCGTGCAGGGATGCACAAGTGTCGCGGGCACATGGATGTGTAGGAGCGACCCTTGCCCTGCACCACCACAAGCGCACCCTTCACACCGTCCAACTGATCTTTTTAGGATTATGTTGCTGGATTTCCGCAACCCAAATACGCTGTCACTATGCCGATCCGTACGCTTCCTCCACAACTGATCAATCAAATCGCTGCTGGTGAGGTAGTCGAACGCCCGGCTTCGGTGATTAAAGAGCTGGTTGAGAACAGTCTGGATGCGGGGGCGCGCCATATCGAGATTGAGATTGAGCAAGGTGGTGTCAAACGTCTGCGGGTTAGAGATGATGGGGTGGGGATTGCACAACCGGAGTTGAATCTGGCGCTGTCACGCCACGCAACCAGTAAAGTTAGCCAGTTTGAGGATCTTGAGTCATTGCAGAGCATGGGATTTCGTGGTGAAGCTCTGCCGAGTATCAGCTCAGTCTCTCGTCTCAGACTGATCTCCAGGCATCAGGATGCTGATCAGGCTTGGGAAGTCAGTGGTGATGGCTCGGAGCAGACCCTGCAAAGTAAACCTGCCGCGCATCCTCAGGGAACCAGTGTCGAAGTACGAGATCTTTTCTACAACACGCCGGCAAGACGCAAATTTCTGCGTACTGAAAAGACTGAGTTCGGACATATTCAAGCCCTTGTTCAGCGTTTGGCACTGGCTCGATTTGATGTGGGATTCACCCTGCAGCATAACCGCCGGGCAATCTTTTCACTGCCTCCCTGTGATGACCAACAGCAGCAGGAGAAACGTCTGGTTGAGTTGCTTGGGCGAGAGTTCCTGGAGCAGGCGCTGCCGATCCAGGAACAGGCCGGGGGTTTTTCACTGAGTGGCTGGGTGGCCCGTCCTGGCTTCTCCAGATCTCAGGCGGATATGCAATATTTCTATGTCAATCAACGCATGATCAAGGACAAACTGGTTACCCATGCTGTTCGCCAGGGATTTCAAGATGTCCTATACCATGGCCGCCATCCTGCCTATGTGCTGTTTTTCAACCTCGATCCGCAAAAGGTGGATGTCAATGTTCATCCGACCAAACATGAAGTACGGTTTCGGGATTCACGCTCAGTGCACGATTTCATCTTTCGTGCGCTACATCGCCTGTTAGCCGAGACCCGGCCCCAGCCTGGTGCCGAATCGCCACAGACTTTTTCAGCAGAGCGGCAAGCAGTGTCTGCCCCTCAAGCAACGCCCGGCAGACGCTACGCGGCCCCAAGGCAACAGGGACTCGATTGGCGATTGGCCGAGCGGTCTGCGGCTTATCAGGCCGGCTTTTCAGCTCAGCAGCCGGTCAGTCCCGAGCCTTCGCCAACTGATCCAGTGAGTGAGCCGCTTGAACAGACAGTCCCACCACTGGGTTATGCACTGGCCCAACTGCATGGAGTCTACATCTTGGCGCAAAACCAAAACGGGTTGATTCTGGTGGATATGCATGCGGCCCATGAGCGGATCACTTACGAGCGATTGAAGCAGCGCTATCATGGTGACGGTATCAGCCACCAGCCACTACTCGTCCCGATCTCAGTCGCAGTCAGTTGTCGGGAAGCCGATTTGGCTGAGGATGCAGTGGATGTTCTTCAGCAGATGGGTTTTGAGGTCAGCCGATCGGGGCGGGAATCACTGGCAATCCGCTCGATTCCATCGATACTGCGAGGAGCTGATCCTGAGAAGATGCTGCGAGACATCCTCTCGGACCTGATTGAGCATGGCAGTACCCAAAGAGTCAAAGAGGAGATCGATCAGGTTTTGGCAACCATCGCCTGCCATGGGTCAGTGCGGGCCAACCGCCGTCTGGAACTGGACGAGATGAATGCTCTACTGAGGGATATGGAAGGCACTGAAAGGTCGGATCAGTGCAATCATGGGCGGCCTACCTGGACTGAGCTCTCCCTTGCTGAGCTCGATCGGTTGTTTCTGCGAGGCCGCTGAATGGTTGAATCGTCCGTCTCTCAGGATCAGCTGCCTGCTGCGATTTTTCTAATGGGGCCCACCGCCTCGGGAAAGACAGCGCTGGCCGTGGAGCTGGTAAGCCGATTGCCGTTGGAGATCATCAGCGTAGATTCTGCATTGGTCTACCGAGGTATGGACATCGGTACCGCCAAGCCGGATCAGCAGACCCTGAAGCTCGCTCCCCATCGTCTGATCGATATCATCGATCCTTCAGAGAGCTATTCGGCGGCGGCTTTCAGGCAGGATGCCCTGGTTGCAATGGAGGAAATAGGTGCCGCAGGAAAAGTACCGCTGCTGGTTGGCGGTACCATGCTCTATTTTAAAGCCTTGAGTCAGGGGCTGGCCGATCTACCGGCTGCCGACCCTGTATTGCGAAGTCGTTTGCAGCAGGAGATGGACCAGCAGGGATTGGCTGCACTGCATCAGCGGCTTGAGCGCCTTGATCCGCAGGCTGCAGCAAAGATACATGTTAATGACACGCAGCGAATATTACGTGCCCTAGAGGTGATTGAGCTGAGCGGTCAGGCACTGAGTGAACTTCAGCGGTCAGACAGAGGTCACATATTGCCATACCGGGTGTTGAAGCTGGTTCGGGCCCCCAAGCAACGGGCGGTTCTGCATGAAAGGATCGCACAACGTTTTGCAGCGATGTTGGCCAACGGTTTTGAGCAAGAGGTTCGAGAACTGATGCGGCGAGGCAATCTGACGCCGGCCATGCCGTCGATGCGCGCTGTGGGTTATCGGCAGATGCTACACTACCTACTTGGTGAGATCAGCAGGCAAGAGATGGTGGAAAAGGGTATTATCGCCACACGCCAGCTGGCAAAACGCCAGTTTACCTGGTTGCGTGCAGAGCCGGGATGTCACTGGCTGTACGACGAGAGTGAAGTGGTAGAGCAGGCTTTGGCGCTGATTTTTGATCAGTTTCCCGAATTATCTGAGGTCTCGTCTGGTGACCGAATATGATTGAATTTGACGTATTGATATTTTGAATACTTGGATAAAAAACCAGTATGCTACACTTTTGCTTGTGAAGTAGAGATTTACTACCATTTTCGCGCTTGTTTTACGTTTTTAAAACTACAAACACAATAAGGAGAATTTCCATGTCTAAAGGGCAAAGTTTACAAGACCCTTTTTTGAATGCACTGAGGAAGGAACGAGTACCGGTCTCTATCTTTCTCGTCAATGGTATAAAGCTTCAGGGGCAAATTGAGTCTTTTGACCAATTCGTGGTGTTGTTAAAAAACAGTGTCAGTCAGATGGTTTATAAGCATGCTATCTCCACCGTGGTGCCTGCCCGAAACGTCCGTATCCAGCATGCCAATGGTACAGCCGAAGAAGATGGATCTGCTGGCAGTGGTAATTTTTAGACGGTTGAATCCTATGGTTTAAAGGGCGTACCATGAGATGGATGCGCCCATTTTAAACATCCACACTTTCCTCTCCTCATACGATTTCCAACATGTTTGAACGTCCTAAGTCGGGTGAACACGCCATATTGGTTCACCTGGATTTGAACGGGATCAGTGATCCCGATGAGATTGCTGAATTCCGTGATCTGGCTCGCTCCGCTGGTGCTGAACCGGTTGCTTATGTCTCGGGCAGTCGCCGTCAACCCGATCCGAAGTACTTTGTCGGCCGGGGTAAGACAGAGGAGATCAGTCAGATCGTCTCTGCGGAGGGGGCCGATCTGGTGATTTTTGATCACTCCCTCTCACCCAGTCAGGAGCGTAATCTCGAACGGGCATTCAGTTGTCGTGTGGTCGATCGAACCGGATTGATTCTTGACATATTTTCTCAACGGGCACGTTCATTCGAGGGCAAGCTGCAGGTCGAATTGGCCCAACTGCAGCACCTTTCGACCCGCTTGGTCAGGGGCTGGACTCATCTGGAACGTCAAAAAGGTGGCATCGGCCTCAGAGGGCCGGGTGAAACTCAGCTGGAAACCGATAGACGCTTACTCAACCAGCGTATCAGTCAGATTAAAAAGCGCCTTACCCGGGTAGACTCCCAACGCGAGCAGGGCCGACGGGGGCGGGAACGAGCTGAGATTCCCACGGTTTCTCTGGTTGGATATACCAATGCCGGTAAATCGACGCTGTTTAACCGACTGGTTGGTTCGGAGGTGTATGCGGCCGATCAACTCTTCGCTACCCTGGACCCCACCTTGAGACGGCTTGAGCTGGAGCGGGAAGGGCCTGTTGTGCTGGCCGATACGGTGGGCTTTATCAGCCATCTGCCTCATGATCTCGTCGCCGCTTTCAAATCGACGCTGAAAGAGACGACTGATGCCTCACTGTTGCTCCATGTCATTGATGCTGCCAGCCACCAGCGGGCTACCTGTATCACTGAAGTAAATGAGGTTTTACAACAAATCGGAGCAGACAAGGTCCATCAAATTGAGGTGTTCAATAAGATTGATCTGTTGCCCGATGCGAAACCCAGAATCGACCGGGATGAGAATGGCATGATCACCAGGATCTGGCTCTCGGCACAAAGCGGTGAAGGCTGTGACCTACTGATTCAGGGATTGGCGGAATACTATAGAAAAAACCATGTCAGGCAGCGGGTGAGACTGAACCCGGAAAACGGCAGATTGCATGCTCTGTTATTCGAGCGTGGTGCCGTGGTCACAGAAACCTCTACCGATGAGGGTGGCTGGGAGATGGATATCGATATGTCCGAGAGGGAGTTTCGACGCTTACTCAAAGAGGAGCCTTCACTAGAGGATTGTTTAGTTTGTTGACTGGGAGCGTAAAACAAGGCTTGCTTAATATTTACAGTCAAAATGTGCTGTTGTTCAAGATTGTTGCTCGCTTTTCCTATTCTATCACCTTACCGCACAAGGGTTAGTCTGTACGGGAAACCGGTGGTATCGTATGCTGCCACCTGCTGTTAGAATGTACCGCTGCAGGATAAGCTGCGGACGCCTCCACAGTGGACGGTCGAGAATTGAAGATTGAATACTGTCAGTATGGCCCCATGTACTTGAATTCGGGCATCTGACGAATGCTGTTAAAATCAATAACCAAGTTTGGAGTAATCAATGGCCTGGAACGAACCGGGGGGAAACGGTAAAGACCCTTGGAGTGGCAAGGGTGGCGATCAAGGACCACCGGACCTTGATGAAGTCGTAAAGAAACTACAGGATAAATTCGGTGGTATCTTTGGAGGAGGTAAGTCTTCTCGTGGTGATGGCTCTATCGGCGGAGGATCCGGACCCGGATCGAAATCCATTGGTTTGCTGATTGGGGTTGCCGTACTGATCTGGCTGGCCAGTGGTATCTACATCGTCGATGCCCCTGAGCGGGGAGTGGTTTTGCGCTTTGGTGCGTATCATGAAACCACTAAGCCTGGACCCCATTGGCACATCCCTTTCCCTGTCGAGCGGGTAATATCGGTTAACGTGGATCAGATTACCTCGTTCAGGCATAAAGCACAGATGCTGACCAGGGATGAGAATATCGTCGACGTGGAATTCACCATTCAGTCGCGAATTCAGGACGCCGCCGACTATCTGTTCCAGGATCGTGACCCAGATAAAACTATGCGGGACGCCACAGAGACGGCGGTTCGCGAAATTATCGGTAAGAGTGATCTGGATTTCATTTTGACTCAGGGTCGTAGTGCCATCGCCGAGCGGATCAAAAACGGAGCTCAGGGTCTGATTGATGACTACAAGGCAGGTTTAATGATCACCAGTGTGAACATGCAACCGGCAAAGCCCCCTGAGCAGGTAAAAAGCGCCTTTGACGATGCCATCAAGGCTCGTGAGGATAAAGAGAAGCTTGAAAACCAGGCAGAGGCCTACGCCAATGAAGTGGTTCCTCGGGCACGCGGTGAAGCGGCTCGGCGTGTTGCCGATGCTAGTGCTTACAAAGATCGGGTGATTGCAGAGGCAGAGGGTGACGCCAGTCGTTTTCTGGCAATACTCGCTGAGTATCAAAAAGAACCCAAGGTTACTCGTGAGCGTATCTATATCGAAGCGATCGAATCGATGTTGGGGCAGACCAGCAAAGTCATGCTTGATACGGCGAATGGTGGAGGTAATAGCCTGATGTATCTACCTTTGGATAAACTGATTCAAGGGGTTGATCAGAGTAACTCTGGCCGAGCTGTCAATTCGAACAATACCGAGTCTGCCCGTGCACCGGTTGAAACGAATAAGTTCCGCAATGTGGATCGCACCAGGGGGGTACGTTGATGAAAGTCTCTAAACTGATTATCCCTGTCGTGGCGATTGCGGCGGTGTTTTTCTACTCGGCAACCTTCATTGTCAATCAGTGGGAAGTTGCCTTGAAACTTCGTCTGGGTGAAATCGTCGCGACCGACTATAAACCTGGACTGCACTTGATGTGGCCTATCCTCAATAACGTTCAGACCTTCGATGCCCGGATACAGACCATGGACTCCCGACCTGAGCGTTTTCTCACGGCGGAGAAAAAGGACGTTATCGTAGACTATTTTGCCAAATGGCGGATTGCCAATGTGGCTCAATACTATCGCACCACGGGTGGCAGTCTGGATAAGACAGCAAGGCTGCTGCAGGAGCGGATCAACACCAGTTTGCGCGATGAGTTCGGTAAACGAACTGTGCAGGATGTTATCTCCGGCGAACGTGCTGAGATTATGGCGAAGCTGACCAAGGACTCCGATTCGATGGCGGCAGAGCTGGGCGTTGAAATCCTCGACGTGCGGGTCAAGCAGATCGATCTGCCACCAGAAGTCAGCGAATCGGTCTACCAGCGGATGAGGGCGGAGCGTGAGCGTGTCGCCAGAGACCTGCGCGCAAAAGGCGCCGAGGCTGCTGAGCGAATCCGCGCCAATGCGGATCGTGAGCGTATTGTCATCGTGGCTGATGCCTACAAGCAAGCTGAGGTGCTTCGAGGTGAAGGTGACGGTAAAGCGGCTGAAATCTATGCCAATGCCTATCGGCAGAACAGCGAGTTTTATGCCTTCTATCGAAGCCTGAATGCGTATAAGAACAGCTTCAAGGACTCTTCGGATGTGATGGTGCTACAGCCTGATTCTGACTTTTTTCGATATCTGAAAAACAGTACCGGCCAATAAATCAATCCTCTCTTACCCGCCTTCACCGATCGGTGAAGGTGGGATTGACAATCAACGAATATTTATAGCGTAGATAAAAACCGCTGAGAAGATAATAACTATCTATTCATTGAAGGTGTGTCACGGAGGATACATGAACAGGTTTTTCTATATTTCAGCCGGTATGCTGACGGTTGTAGGTTTATGTACTGCAACCTTTGTACTGGGGAAATTCCAGGCAATAGAATTCACCAGTCTCAATATTGACAACACCATAAATGGCGTTATAGCCGAGTTACCGGAGGCGAACCGGGAAGGGATGGCGGAGCTGCTGCATCCAGTGGCTCAATTGATTGCATCGAAACTGAAATCAGGCACTGTTGATCAGCGCAATATTGAAAAGACCGCTGACAGCCTGCAAAAAACGATTCAACAACTGTCACTCCAAAGTTATCGATCCGATACCTCCCCATTTGTGCCACCATTGAACAAGGCTCAGTTGATCTGTGGTGAGGCCTTTACCCTGGTCTACTTGGGTCAGGATCAATTTCAACACCTGCTTACAAAGCTGAAGATTAACTCAAACATTGCCTATTTGAGTCCTGGGGATATCAATCAATATAAAACAGCTGAGAAAGAGCTCGAAATCTCTTACTTGGAGTATAAGAAGGACCTGAAGGGGCCATTTCTCAAATATGAGTGTCGAAACAGAAGTCAACAGCTATCAGGTGTCGGGTCGGTTTTCTGAATGAGTCTTTCACCAGGTTATCCCCCTTATGCCGCCAAAGCAAATCGATGAATGGACAATGGATGCCCACTCTGGGAAAATGTTCGGCGGCCTACCGAAGGGGTCAAATACAGGACCGGGACGATCCCGGTTTTTATTTGGGGTATGACAGATGTGGCATGATCTGCTAGTTGCACTAGCACTGTTGTTGGTGATCGAAGGTATTTGGCCTTTTCTGAATCCCAACAGCATGCGCTCAATCCTGTTGATGATTGCCCAACACGACAACCGATCCATGCGCTTGAGCGGCTTGGTCAGCATGGTGTCTGGGGTTATCCTGCTCTATCTGGTGAATTGATATTGGCGATGATGGAAAACAAACGTTGGATATTGCCTGACGGCATTGATGAAGTGCTTCCTCAGGAGGCGCAAGTCATAGAAACAAAGCGAAGAGAACTGTTGGACCTCTATCGCAGCTGGGGTTATGACTATGTTATCCCGCCAATTGTTGAATTCTTGGACTCCCTACTGACCGGAACAGGCAGTGATCTGGATCTGAATACCTTCAAACTGACCGATCAAATGAGCGGTAGGTTGATGGGGATACGCGCTGATATCACCCCACAGGCGGCTCGCATCGATGCCAATCGCATCCAGGCTCAGCACCCTACCAGGCTCTGTTATCTAGGGACAGTGCTGCATACCCGATCGGATGGCTTTGCGGGTACCCGTAGCCCCTTGCAGATCGGTGCGGAGCTGTACGGTCACTGTGGTCTTGAGAGTGACATCGAAATTTTGCGGCTGATGATGGAGACACTCAATAAGACAGGCGTCGAAGAGGTCTATCTCGACCTGGGGCATGTGGGGATATTCAAAGGGCTGGCGGAACAGGCTGGACTCAACAAGCAGCAAGAGTCCGAGCTGTTTGATG
>JARRQD010000037.1:0-14759 GCA_037382205.1 Candidatus Thiodiazotropha sp. | reverse complement strand
GTCCGCTGCCTGCCTGATGGCATGCACCTGCTCCATGGTGTTAACTTTGAATGCAGGCAGACCATAGCCGTTTTCCGCGGCATGGTCGAGAAGTTGGCGCAGGGATATCAGAGCCATGATAGCCTCCTTGGGTTATGTTTATAGTCTCGTTACAACTTGATCACCGCCTTATGGCGGCGACTTCAATCTGATCGATCGGCCAGCACATGCTCGCCGACGCGCATTACTTTCATGATATTGGTCTGGCCCTCTACACCAGAGCGGTCACCCTTGGTTATGATCACCAGATCATTCTCCCGAACCTCGCCACGGCGCAACAGCTCATCGATGACCTCTTCGTTGACCTTGGCCGTATCAGTACTGGAAACATCGAAACTGACCGGGTAGACCCCCCGATAGAGAGTCACTTTACGGCGGGTTTGGACATGCCGGGTCAAGGCGTAAATCGGAATACCCGAGCTGATTCTCGACATCCATTTTACCGTCGAGCCCGATTCAGTCAGTGCCGCAATCGCCTTTACTCCAAGATGGTTGGCGGTGTACATGGTGGACATGGCAATCGCCTCGTCAACCCGACCGAAAACGCTGTCAATACGGTGTGTGGAACGTGTAGTGAGGTGATGTTTCTCAGCCTCGACGCAAACCCGATCCATCGCTTTGACCACCTTATGGGGATACTTACCGATTGAGGTTTCAGCAGAGAGCATTACCGCATCGGTACCATCGATAACCGCATTTGCCACGTCGAACACTTCGGCACGGGTGGGGATCGGATTCTCGATCATCGACTGCATCATCTGGGTCGCGGTGATCACCACCGAATTCATCTCCCGGGCCTTCTTGATCATCTCCTTCTGCACGGCCGGGAGCTCCGCATCACCGATTTCTACACCCAGGTCACCTCGCGCTACCATGATGGCGTCGGATGCTTGAATGATCTCTTCAATACAACCCAATGCCTCGGCCCGTTCAACTTTGGCAATGATACCACCTTGACCACCGGCCTCTTCCAACAGGCGACGGGCTTCCATGACATCCTCCCCGTTACGCACAAAAGAGACGGCAAGATAATCCACGTCGATCTCAGCGGCAAACAGAATATCGGCCCGATCCTTGTCGGTCAGTGCTGGCGCGGAGAGACCGCCGCCCTGTTTGTTGATCCCCTTGTTGTTGGACAGCTTACCGCCAACAATCACTTTACAACGCACCTCTTGACCCGCCACTTCGGAGACCCACAGCTCGATGGCCCCATCATCCAGGATCAGGGTGTCACCACGACTGACATCATCGATCAACTCCGGGTAGGTCAAACCAACCCGCTCGTCATCCCCCGCATCCAGCGGCAGAGCCGCATCAAGGATGAAGTGGCCATTCTCATCCAGATCGGTATAGCCATTCTTGAATTTTCCGATGCGGATCTTTGGACCCTGGAGGTCCGCTAAAACACCGATTTGTCGTCCACAGGCACGGGCCCGGTTGCGAATCCGCTCCGCACGCTGTCTTTGTGAGTCGTGGGCATCGTGTGAAAGGTTGAGGCGAACGATATCCACCCCAGCGTGAATCAGCTTGTCGAGAACCTTTGGGTCATCTGTTGCTGGACCCAGGGTTGCTACTATTTTGGTTCTTCTAGGCATACCTATCCAATTACATGCTTGCTGCATGTTGTCTTGGGCCAGACCCCTGTCCGGCCACTGGTCAGTCGACATCTTCTATTACTTGGCTGCACAAGCCTCTAGCATAGCCACGGCAGGCAGGGTCTTACCTTCCAAGTACTCAAGGAAAGCGCCTCCAGCCGTTGAGATGTAAGAGACTTTGTCGTAGATGTCATACTTCTGTATTGCAGCGATGGTGTCGCCGCCGCCCGCCAGGGAGAAGCCAGCGGAATCGGCAATCGCCATCGAGACGGTCTTGGTGCCTTCACCAAACTGATCGAATTCAAACACACCAACCGGGCCATTCCAGACGATGGTTCCTGCCTGTTTGATGATCTCAGCCAGTTCGTTAGCGCTGTCTGGGCCAATATCGAAAATCATCTCGTCATCAGCAACTTCGCTGGCTGGCTTCAGCACCGCCGGCTCCTCTTCAGCAAAATTTTTGCCAACCACCACATCGGTGGCAATCGGAATATTGGCGCCACGGGCTTTCATCTTTTCGATCAAGGCCTGAGCAGTAGGAACCAGATCATCTTCACACAGGGACTTACCCACATTGTGTCCAGTCGCCTTGAGGAAGGTGTTGGCAATACCGCCACCAACCACCAGCTGATCAACCTTTTCCGACAACGCTTCCAACACGGTCAGCTTGGTTGAAACCTTGGACCCTCCCACGATCGCCACCATTGGGCGGGCAGGATTGGCCAGTGCTTTCGCCAAGTTGTCCAATTCGTCGGCAAGCAGCAGTCCGGCACAGGCGACCGGTGCGAACTTACCGGCGCCATGGGTGGAAGCCTGGGCGCGATGGGCTGTACCAAAGGCGTCCATGACATAGACATCGCACAGCGCTGCATATTGCTTTGCCAGCACTTCGTTGTCCTTTTTCTCGCCGGCGTTGAAGCGCACGTTCTCAAGCAGGACAACCTCACCTTCCGCCATATCGAAGCCACCATCCAGGTACTCTTTGATCAGCCGAACCGTGCCGCCCAATTTGGCCGACATGTCTTCGGCAATCGGCTGCATTGAGTTCTCTTCCGAATAGACTCCCTCTTCTGGACGGCCACGGTGTGACATCACCATCACTTTTGCGCCAGCTTTGACACAATGCTCAATGGTCGGCATGGAAGCCGTGATGCGTGCATCCGAAGTTACCTTACCGTCTTTAACCGGCACATTGAGATCAGCGCGGATCAATACGCGCTTGCCGGCAAGATCAAGATCGGTCAGCTTGATAAAGGACATAACAGACTCCTGCGTCAATTTTAATTTTAAATTGTGAATTATGAGTTATGGATTTTGTTGTTACAGATTACATCGCTGTTAAAAAACCATAACTCATGATTCACGCTGGGAAGTCATAGGGCAGCGGTAACTGAACTGCCCCATGAACCTCAGCGATTACTTAGAGACGTGCTCTACCATACGCAGCATGTTGCAGGTATAACCGTACTCATTGTCGTACCAGGAGACCACTTTGACGAAAGTGTCATCCAGTGCGATACCGGCGCCGGAATCAAAAATGGAAGGATTGGAGCAACCACGGAAATCGGTGGATACCACTTTGTCTTCGGTGTAAGCCAGCACACCGGCCAGATCGCCAGACTCGGAGGCCGCTTTCATGGCAGCACAGATGTCGTCGTAGCTGGCGCCGCTGTTCAGTTCGACGGTCAGGTCGACAACAGAGACGTCTGAGGTTGGTACACGGAATGCCATGCCGGTCAGTTTACCGTTCAGCTCAGGCAGCACCTTGCCAACCGCTTTGGCGGCACCGGTAGAGGAAGGAATGATGTTTTCCAGAATACCGCGACCGCCGCGCCAATCTTTCATAGAAGGACCGTCAACCGTTTTCTGAGTCGCGGTCGCCGCATGCACGGTAGACATCAAGCCACGTTTGATACCCCACTTGTCGTTCAACACTTTAGCCACAGGCGCCAGACAGTTGGTGGTACAGGAGGCGGCGGAAACAATCGCCTGCCCAGCGTAGTTGTTGTGATTTACGCCATACACGAACATTGGGGTGTCATCCTTTGAAGGTGCGCTCTGCACAACCTTCTTAGCGCCCGCGTCGATGTGCTTCTGACAGGTTTCGCCCGTAAGGAAGAAACCGGTACACTCGATCACCAGATCTGCACCGATCTCATCCCATTTCAGGTCAGCGGGATCGCGCTCAGCGGTGAGGCGGATCTTTTTACCGTTGACGACCATGTTACTGCCATCGACAGAAACATCACCATCGAAATTGCCATGAACTGAATCGTACTTCAGCATGTAGGCCAGATAGTCAGGTTCCAGCAGATCGTTGATACCGACGACTTCAATACCTGGAAAGTCTTTTGCGATGGCACGGAATGCCATACGGCCGATGCGGCCAAAACCGTTGATACCCACTTTGATAGTCATAGCGATTCTCCGTTATACATATATGGAATTGTCATTTGTCATTATTTGGCGGGAGGCGCGTTAAACGCGCCTCACAACCATCTTTAAGCCGTTACTTCGTTGATCGCAGCGAGGACATTCTCTGCGGTGAAACCGAACGCTTTGAATAGCTCACCGGCAGGCGCCGATTCACCAAAGTGGTTGATACCGATCACCTTGCCATTGATACCAACATACTTGTACCAAGCATCCGTTACTGCGGCTTCCACCGCGACACGCGCGGTTACTGCTGCAGGCAGGACAGACTCTTGGTAGGCGGCATCCTGCTCATCGAAAGCCTTGGTGTTGGGCATGGAAACTACCCGAACCTTTTTGTCGGATTGAGCGGCGGCCTTGACCGCCAGATCCACCTCTGAACCGGTGGCAATGACGATTGCGTCCGGAGTACCTTCACAGTCGGCGATCACGTAACCGCCTTTAGCGATATCGGCGATCTGTGCATCACTGCGCTGCTGATGGGCCAGCCCCTGACGAGAGAAGATCAGACAGGAAGGACCGTTACGCTTCTCAATCGCGGCTTTCCAGGCTACCGCAGTCTCCACCGCATCACAGGGACGCCAGAGATCCATGTTCGGTATCATGCGCAGGGTTGGAATCTGTTCGACCGGCTGATGGGTAGGGCCATCCTCACCCAGGCCGATGGAGTCGTGAGTGTAGACAAAGATCGACTGGATCTTCATCAAGGCCGCCATGCGCAGGGCGTTGCGGGCATATTCAGAGAACATCAGGAAGGTGCCGCCATAAGGGATGAAGCCACCGTGCAGCGCCACACCGTTCATGATCGCCGACATACCGAACTCACGCACACCATAAGAGAGGTAGTTACCATCGGCATTGCCATCAGTAATCGATTTGGATCCGGACCAGGCAGTCAGATTGGAAGGGGTCAGATCAGCTGAACCACCGAGAAATTCCGGCAGCAGTGGACCATAGCCGTTGAGGGCATTCTGTGACGCTTTACGAGTCGCAGGAGATTCCGCCTTGTCATTCACCTCGCTAATAAACTTAGCCGCCTCGGCTTCCCAGTTGTCCGGCAGGTCACCACTCATACGGCGATTGAACTCGGCGGCCAGCTCAGGAAAAGCGGATTGATAGGCGGCGAACTTGTCGTTCCAGCCGGATTCAGCCTCATCTCCGGAAGCCTTCGCACTCCAACCCTCATAGATCTCCTCGGGTATTACGAAGGCATCGTGCGCCCAGCCAAGCTGCTCGCGGGTGGCGACGATCTCGTCAGCGCCGAGTGGCGCACCATGACAGTCGTGGCTACCGGCTAGATTAGGCGAACCGAAACCGATGGTGGTTTTGCAACAGATCAGGCTGGGCTTTCCACCCTCTGCCTTAGCCGCTTCGATGGCCTGATTGATGGCGTCTGCATCATGGCCGTCCACATTGCGGATCACTTGCCAGCCATAGGACTCAAACCTGGCAGGGGTGTCATCGGTAAACCAACCTTCGGTTTCACCATCAATACTGATGCCATTGTCATCCCAGAAAGCGACCAACTTGCCCAGACCGAGGGTTCCAGCCAGTGAGCAGGCCTCGTGAGAGATACCCTCCATCATGCATCCGTCACCGAGGAACACATAGGTGAAATGGTCGACAATCTCATGACCCGGCTGGTTAAACTGAGCCGCCAGGGTCTTCTCGGCGAGGGCCATACCCACACCGTTGGTGATACCCTGCCCCAGCGGACCGGTGGTAGTCTCAACACCCGGCGCATAGCCATACTCGGGATGGCCCGGTGTTTTCGAGTGCAGCTGACGGAAATTCTTAAGATCATCGATGCTCAGCTCGTAACCCGTGAGATGAAGCAGCGAATAGATCAGCATCGAACCATGACCGTTCGACAGAATGAAACGGTCACGATCGGCCCAATCCGGATTCGCCGGATTGTGTTTCAGGTGGCTATTCCACAGTACTTCGGCAATATCTGCCATTCCCATGGGAGCTCCTGGATGACCTGAGTTGGCTTGTTGCACAGCATCCATACTCAGGGCACGAATGGCATTGGCGAGTTCTCTGCGTGAGGACATTGACCCCTCCTGATTGATTAATTGATTTGTAAATCTGTTTTTCTAAGTCCAATAGTGACTTAACACGGCGGAAATCCGCTTAATTCTTTTCATCAACCCCTGCGTACTGGTTATGTCGTCCCCTTTTCGACTACGACACGCTGACCCGCTCGGGCAAAGGTTCGCTATTCTTACCCAAGCAGCAAGCACAGCGCAAAGCAGCGTGCTTTAATGGCCGATAAGCTGGCTTGATGGATTAAACTACAACTTTAAATTATCTTTAATTTCACGAAGTTAGCTCTTCTCGCCACTTAATGGAACAGCCCATGCTAGGGATCTGATCCTGAGGTCCTTTGCCAGTCTCGGCAACCAGTTTCATCGCTTCGAAGAGGTCACGACGCACATTTGGCGCTGCCGCTTGCTTCTTACTTTCATCCAATCTGCCCCGATATTGCAGCTTCAGATCGGCGTTGTAACCAAAGAAGTCCGGGGTACACACAGCCCCATAGGCTTTAGCAACCTGCTGAGTTTCATCGATCAAATAGGGAAATGGAAAACCCAGTTGCTGCGAAACCAGACGCATCTTATCGAACGAGTCTTCCGCATAATCTGTGGGGTCGTTGGACATTATCGCCACCGAATTAACACCCATTGCGGCCAGATCCTTGGTATCCCGGATTATCCTGTCGATCACCGCCTTCACATAGGGGCAGTGATTGCAGATAAACATCACCAGCAGCCCGTTCTCTCCGGCGCATTGCTGCAGCGACCAACTCTTCCCATCGACTCCGGGAAGTTGGAAATCCGGAGCCTCCGCATCAAAGTCACAAATCGGTGTCTGTAGGGATACCATTATTATTTCACTCAATACATTGAATTGCATCAGGGTGGGGCATTATGCAAAAAGCGAGCTGATGTGTAAAATCCTGTTTCGCTTAAGGTTGGCTGTCAGTCTCTATGCGGTCTATATGCCTATCATCGACTAGATGCCACCAATGTCACATAAAATACAAGGATTACCATGAGTAAAGAGTACATTTTTACATCTGAATCTGTCTCTGAAGGACATCCTGACAAGGTTGCCGATCAGATTTCGGATGCCATGCTGGATACCATTCTGGCCAAGGATCCCCACCCGGACCGTGCCCGTGTGGCCTGCGAAACACTGATCAAGACTGGCGCAGTGATCGTTGCCGGCGAGATCACCACCGAAGCCTGGGTCGATCTGGATGAGCTGGTGAGGGAGGTGATTTGTGACATCGGCTATACCAGTTCCGATGTCGGTTTTGATGGATCGACCTGCGCCGTGATGTCACTGATCGGCAAACAATCCACCAACATCGCCCAAGGGGTCGACCGTGCCGCGCCCGAAGAACAGGGGGCTGGAGACCAGGGCATGATGTTCGGTTATGCCACCAACGAGACAGATGTGTTGATG
The DNA here is from genome assembly GCA_037382205.1 of Candidatus Thiodiazotropha sp. Taxonomy (GTDB): domain Bacteria; phylum Pseudomonadota; class Gammaproteobacteria; order Chromatiales; family Chromatiaceae; genus Thiodiazotropha. The sequence goes on along the minus strand of JARRQD010000037.1, from coordinate 7,218 downwards.
CCGGCGCCCATCACCTACGCCCAACGACTGGTGAAGCGGCAATCGGAAGTCCGCAAGTCGGGCATACTGCCTTGGCTACGCCCCGATGCCAAAAGCCAGGTGACCCTGCAGTACCAAGACGGCAAGGTGAGCGGGATCGGTGCTGTGGTGCTCTCCACCCAGCACGACCCCGATATTGAGCTGAAGCAGCTACAGGAAGCGGTAATGGAGAATATCATCCAACCTGTATTGCCTAAAGAGTGGCTGGATAAGTGCCCACAGGAAAAGATCCACATCAACCCGACCGGCAGTTTTGTGATCGGCGGTCCGGTGGGTGACTGCGGACTGACTGGACGCAAGATCATTGTCGATACCTATGGTGGTGCAGCCCGCCACGGCGGCGGCGCCTTCTCCGGCAAGGATCCCTCAAAGGTCGACCGCTCCGCCGCCTATGCCGGCCGTTATGTAGCAAAGAACATTGTTGCGGCAGGACTGGCTGAACGCTGCGAAATCCAGGTATCCTACGCCATCGGTGTCGCTGAGCCGACCTCGATCATGGTCGAGACCTTCGGCACCGGTAAGATTGAGGATGAGGCGATCTCCGCTCTGGTTCGCCAACATTTCGATCTCAGGCCCTATGGCATTCTGAAGATGCTGGATCTTCTCAACACAGACAAGATCAAATACCGCAAAACCGCCGCTTATGGTCACTTTGGCCGTGAGGATGAAGGATTTACCTGGGAAAACACCGATAAGGCTGAAGCCCTGCGAGAGGACGCTAAGCTCTAAACCATTTTAGAGCTTCCTTGCCGAGGAGCGCTGCAACGGACTCGAATCCGCCAGGCTCGGCATTGAAGTGACGACAAATTTACAAACCGCGCTCACTCACGTTAATCAGGAGATGACTACCATGAGTGAGTTCACTGACTATAAAGTAGCTGATATTTCACTGGCCGATTTCGGCCGCCGGGAGATTGCCATTGCCGAGACAGAGATGCCCGGGCTGATGGCGATCCGCGAAAAGTATGCCGCCCAACAACCCCTCAAGGGCGCACGCATCACCGGCTCCCTGCATATGACCATTCAAACCGCTGTTCTGATTGAGACCCTGGTGGCGCTGGGCGCCCAAGTGCGCTGGTGTTCTTGTAACATCTTCTCCACTCAGGATCATGCCGCCGCGGCAATTGCCGCACAGGGCATTCCGGTATACGCCTGGAAAGGCGAATCCCTGGAGGAGTACTGGTGGTGTACCGAGCAGGTGCTCAACTGGCCGAATGGCGAAACCCCGAACATGATCCTCGATGATGGCGGCGACGCCACCCTACTGGTACACAAAGGGGTGGAATTTGCCAATGCGGGGGCCGTACCAGAAGCAAAAGCGGACGACCCGGAAGAGTGGCAGGTAATCCTCGGGGTGCTCAAACGCAGCCTCGAAGAGGATCCCAAGCGCTATCACCGGATGGCCGAATCGATCAAAGGGGTTACCGAAGAGACCACCACCGGCGTACATCGTCTCTACCAGATGATGGAACAGGGTACCCTGCTGTTTCCAGCAATGAACGTCAATGATTCTGTGACCAAATCAAAATTCGACAACCTCTATGGCTGTCGAGAGTCTCTGGTGGACGGTATCAAACGGGCAACCGACGTGATGATTGCCGGTAAGATCGCCTTGGTGGCGGGTTACGGCGACGTAGGCAAGGGCTGTGCTCAGTCTTTGCGGGGCCTGGGGGCAACCGTCTGGGTTACAGAGATCGATCCAATATGCGCCCTTCAAGCGGCGATGGAGGGTTATCGGGTTATCACCATGGAAGAGGCTGCACCACAGGCCGATATCTTTGTCACCACCACCGGTAATTTCAAAATCATTACCCATGATCACATGGCGGCCATGAAGGATCAGTCTATCGTCTGCAATATCGGCCACTTCGACAACGAGATCGATATCGCTGGCATCCGCGACTACCAATGGGAAGAGATCAAACCCCAGGTGCATCACATTATCTTTCCTGATGGCAAACGGATCATCCTGCTGGCGGAAGGCCGCCTGGTCAACCTGGGCTGTGCAACCGGACACCCCAGCTTTGTGATGTCCAACTCCTTCTCCAACCAGGTTCTGGCACAGATCGAATTCTTCACCCGCTCGGGCGACTATGAGAACAAAGTCTATGTGCTGCCGAAGAAACTTGATGAAGAGGTCGCCCGGCTCCATCTCACCAAGATCGGCGCTAAGCTGACGACGCTGTCTCAAGATCAAGCTGACTATATCGGCGTGCCGGTAGAAGGGCCCTATAAACCTGACCATTATCGCTACTGAGCAGTCAGGGCTTAACAGCCTGTAAGGATAAGGATCGATCTTAGGGGGAGAGGAGAAATCCTCTCCTCTGGTCGATCGATTTTACGGCTAACTTTTCTGTGGTAATCGCTTATCATGAATGACCAATCAAAACCGCCGGTTTTCAGCTTCGAACTCGTCCCCCCCAAGACAGAGAAGGGTTTAGAGAACCTGAAAACCAACGTACAACAGCTGCAGGGGCTCAACCCTGTATTCTTTTCTGTCACCTATGGTGCAGGCGGCTCAACCCAACAGCGGACCTTCGACACAGTCGACTGGCTGGTCGAGCAAAACATCGACACCGCCCCGCACCTCTCCTGTATTGGAGTGGATCAAAATGAAATTCTCGAGTTACTTGATCGCTATAAGGCCCAAGGTATAAACCGACTGGTGGCGCTACGTGGCGACCTGCCCTCTGGCACCGGTCTAGGCGGCCTGGGTGAACTCAACCACGCCAATCAGCTGGTGGCACTGATACGTCAACACTTCGCTGACTATTTCCACATCGAAGTGGCCGCCTATCCCGAGTTTCATCCCCAGGCCGCCTCACCGCAACAGGATCTGCAACATTTCAAACTGAAGGTGGATGCGGGCGCTGACAGCGCCATCACCCAGTACTTCTACAACGCGGATGCCTATTTCCGCTTTCTCGACGAGTGCCAGAAACTGGCCATTGAGATTCCGATCGTGCCGGGTGTCATGCCCATCACCAACTTCACCCAATTGGCAAGATTCTCTGACAGTTGTGGCGCCGAGATCCCGCGCTGGTTGAGAAAGCGGCTGGAGAGTTATGGTGAAGACCTGGAGTCGATACGTAGCTATGGCATAGAGGTTGTCACTGCCCTGTGTGAACGCCTGCTCGCAGGTGGCGCACCGGGACTCCACTTCTACACCATGAACCGATCCGCTCAATGTCAGCAGATTTGGCAGTCGTTAGGGTTGTAGCGTTAATCGCTGCCCGGCTGAACCTGAAAAAATCAGTTGACCGCTCCATTCTAATAGCAGGTGTTTGATTATGATGAAAATCGCTTCGATGGTTATGGTCACCTACTGGGTGAATCACGCTACAGCGTAAATTGCACGCTTGTAGCGGCGCAGGGCGGCGTTGCAACTCCTTGGAATAGCGGGCTGATATGCGCGCCGTGCAGGGATGCACAAGTGTCGCGGGCACATGGATGTGCAGGAGCGACCCTTGCCCTGCACCACCACAAGCGCACCCCCTTCACGCTGTACAAAAGTTGTAGCTATCAAAATTGAGCACATAGGCTGGCAGAGTGCCGACTATCTGAGCACTCTCCCCTGCCGATGCGCGAACAGGCAGACCTTTCTGTTGAGTAGCCTTTGACCAAATAAAAAAATGTTTAGCAAATTGCCTCTATTCGTCATCCCAGCAACGGTGCAATTTAACGGTTTGATTTTCCAGCTCGTAGGTTTGGGTGAATGAAACAAATCCCAACCTAGTGTAGTGTCCTATATAAAGCGTGCATTTAGAAAGCCACTCAAGCCGCAAGTGCAAGGCGCAGCCCGCCGGGAATGGCCGTTCCCTTTCCAAGGGGTGCAACGCCGCAATCGTGGCTTGAGTGGCTTGCCGCAGGGCGAGGCAAAGGATTTAAGCTCAATTTCATGATAGGCCTCGTCTAAATGTATGATTTGTATAGGACACTACACTAGCCAGCTAGAGTCGGGCAGTCCATGTGGATCACAGCCAGGATCACCCAGGCACAGGCAACAGGTGCTTGGTATTGAGCCGACCACTGAGATGTCGCTCAATGATCGCGTCAAGTTCTTCTGGCTCTACCGGCTTGGTCAGAAAACCATCCATGCCGACCCGAATGCAGTGCTCCATCATATCCTCAACACTGTTCGCAGTGAGGGCGTAGATCGGCATATAGCGGTTCTGTGACTCTCTCTCCCGATACAGGCGAGTAAACTCAATACCATCCACATCCGGCATGCACAAATCAACAAAAGCCAGTTCATACTCCTGCTCATTCAATGCCTGCAGCGCCTCTTTGCCACTCTTAGTGACTTTAACCCGATGCCCCCGCTGTTTCAGCAAAGTCGACATAACTTTTGCAGCAATCGCATTGTCATCAGCCAGCAGCACGTTTATTGAACGGTTGTTGCTGTTTTTTTCCAGCAACAGATCACTATCCTGGCTACGCGCCTGATGTGGCACCAACAGATCCATAGCCACTTTGGCAAAATCCACACAAAGAAAGGGTTTAATCAACAGTGGTGTGTTGATCGAGGCATAACTCAAATTCTGGATCCGATAACCGGCCAATACCATCGGTATTGTGGGCTCAATGGTGTTGACGCAACGGATCACCTGTTTGATCGAACTATCGTTGAAGGAGTCACACACCAATACCAGATTCACCTTATTGTCCAGCTGCCGACAAAATGCGTTCAATTCCATTGCCGCCATGACCTGCATCCCGAGTTCATCCGCAATCTGTAGGTGTAACTGCAAGGCATTTGGATCCTGATCGTAGATCAGTACTCGCTTACCCTTTAGTAACGGGTAGCGCTGGGTTATCGGCAACACTTGCTGTTTAGGAGTTTCGATGGCTTTTCCCAATAGGGGTAACTGAACGCTGAATTTTGTCCCTTCGCCCAGTGTGCTGACCACATTCACCCGCCCCTTCATCAAGCGGGTTAGATCACGAATCACCGAAGTACCAAGCCCTGAACCTTGATAGCGCCGCTGCTGGCTACCGCTCTCCGCCTGCCAGTAAGTATTAAAAATATCACTCAGCTTCTCTTCTGCAATACCAATCCCACTGTCCTGAACTTCAAATAGAATATGCTTACTCGGTACATTGGCATCCGCTTCAGCCAGGGTCACACGCAGACAGACATACCCCTGATCGGTAAACTTAATTGCATTACCCACCATATTAAACAGGATCTGGGTGACTCGAAGGCGATCTCCATAGAGCATTTGCGGAATGTCCGGATCGATCCAGCAATACATCTCCAGTTTTTTACCCTGGGCCTCAGATGCCAGACTTGAGGAGATATTCTTCACCAGCTCATAAAGATCAAACCAATCGAGCACCAACTCCAATTTATTGGCGTCGATCTTAGAGAGATCCAACACATCGCTGATCATTGACCTGAGCAAACGGACAGAATCGTTGATCGATTGCACATAATCCTTCTGCTCGGCATCCAAAGGGGTGTTCTGCAACAGTCTGGCCATCCCCATCACACCGACCAGCGGCGTACGTAATTCGTGGGTCATGGTTGCAAGAAAGTTGCCCCGGGCCTGTTTGGCCATCATCGCTTCCTGTCTCGCCTGGTGTAACTGGCGCAACAATACGTATTGATACGCCGGTATAACCAGCAGCAGCAAGACAAACACAAAAGATTCGAAGATGTGGATCTGCCACTGCTGCAGATAACCCAGCACGAAACAGTAGGAGATGAAATTCAAGATCGAGGCGATTATCAGTGGCTTGGCGCCATATCTGATCCCGTAGGAGATGTAGATCCAGTGGTAGATCAGGTAGAAAGGACTGAAAGCGTCCGAGGTCAAAAATATCGCCAGACTGGTGGCACTGATGTCGATGATCAGATCAATCTCGATCCGATAGGGCAATTTTGGCCAGATTACGATGCTTACCAGAAGGAGTGTGAAATAGGTGAAATAGGTGGAGTAGAGGGTAAGAAAAAGAGGTAGATCGACCGAATAGTAGTTGGTACGTACGGCATACCACATGGACAGGAAACAGAATAGCCAGATCCCCAGCCTTACAAGTGCCTGCTGGTACTCCGAATTGGCTCGCAGCCTTGGCTCGAAGAATTTTTTAAGCATCAGACCATTTCCCCGAATGCAGACCAAAGTGGTGCTTTTTGCACTGCTCTTCTAGCTTCAGGTAAGCAAAATCCACTTTGGTAACTCCCCCCCATCCATTCAACTCCGTTCTACATATTTTGCGCATTCTCTCTTCCAAACAAGAATTAAATGCACTTCATTTACCCACTTTGTGGATAATTACTCACAATTCCATCAATCTATCTTCTGTTTATAGGATATTCCTGTTTTTTAATGAAGATCAATTTAATCCGCATGATGATTGCGCATTCACGATCAGCAACTATCATCTTAGTGGGAGTTATCGAGCAAGCTGTACCAAATGACACAGCCTTTCTCTTCAAATCAATCTCCAGTCACCTATAACCCCTTATCATATCGATTAATTTAGGTTTCCAAGATGTATATTAAAAGCCCCTCAGAGCACATCCACGAAAACAGTCTCAAGCCAGAAGACCGGCGCGCCGTGAAACGCCGCCACCTGATCTACTATCTGAGAGTCTGGCGCACAGAAGATAACATGCCATTGGGGCAGGTTGTGGATATTAATTCCCAAGGTTTGATGCTGATTGGCGAAAAGCCGATTCCAACAGGCGAAGAGCTGAACTTAAAAATTCACCTCCCAGATGGTGAAGACGAGGTTAAGTTCATGGCGTTCAAAGCAATTTGCAGATGGAGCTCAAAAGACATCAATACCGAATTCTATGACTCTGGCTGTGAATTCGTGGAGCAATCTGATGAAAAAATTGAGCTACTACAGAGACTGATCGAAGATTACGGCTTCACTGACTAGCCCACGTGTTTCATCCGGGGTAGCGAGCGGGATGATCATCCTAAAAAATCAGTTGACCGCTCCATTCTAATAGCCGCTGTTTGATTATGATGAAAATCGCTTCGATGGTTATGGTCACCTACTGGGAGAATCACGCTAGAGCGTGAATGGCACGCTTGTAGCGGCGCAGGGCGGCGTTGCAACGCCTTGGAATAGCAGGCTATTGCGCGTCGTTGCGCGCCGTGCAGGGATGCACAAGTGTCGCGGGCACATGGATGTGCAGGAGCGACCCTTGCCCTGCACCACCAC
>JARRQD010000036.1:0-18236 GCA_037382205.1 Candidatus Thiodiazotropha sp. | reverse complement strand
TGTCGATCGGTATTTCAGTACCATCGGCGAATTCCAATTTGATCGACGAAATCCTGCGCAAGGCGGATACGGCACTTTATATGGCTAAGAACAGTGGCCGTAATCGGGTTTGTGTTTCAAGTGTTCAGTAACTCGAGTTTCAATATTCAAATCGCGATCGAAAACAAATAAAGCAAACAAAAGACATAGTCGTTGCGCGTCGTTGCGCGCCGTGCAGGGATGCACAAGTGTCGCGGGCACATAGATGTGCAGGAGCGACCCTTGCCCTGCACCACCACAAGCGCACCCTTGACGCTGTCCAACTGATCTTTTTAGGTTTAAGATATTGTTTTAACTGAGGATTCAATCCTTAGGTCCATAAATGGATAGGTTGCCTGGCGGGGGATTGCCTGATGAAACCTGGAAGGTCTGAAAGCGGAAGAAAAAAGGGTAGATTCAGGCTGCTGGCCTACCACAAAAGTCTGCACAGCAAATCGTAAACCTCAACCACAAACGGCCCGATTCCACTTCGGCAATAGAGGTTATTTCACTGGTAATGGTGACCCGCCAGACGATGCGGGATAGAATCACGCTTTTTTTCACACTAAGGCTGAAGGCAACACATGCGTACTTCCCAGTTTCCACTCAACACTGTCAAGGAGACCCCCGCTGATGCGGAGATCGCCAGCCATCAATTGATGCTGAGGGCCGGTCTGATCAGAAAGCTGGCAGCTGGACTCTACACCTGGCTACCCCTGGGCCTCAGAGTCTTGCGTAAAGTCGAACGAATCGTTCGTCAAGAGATGGACCGGGCCGGCGGCCTGGAAGTGTTGATGCCAACAGTTCAACCGGCGGAACTCTGGCAGGAGTCAGGCCGCTGGGAGCAGTATGGACCTGAGTTGTTGCGCCTGCATGATCGTCATCAGCGTGAGTTCTGCTACGGCCCGACCCATGAAGAGATCATCACTGATCTGGCGCGTAATGAGCTGCGCAGCTATAAACAGCTGCCGGTCAACTTCTATCAGATACAGACCAAGTTCCGTGATGAAGTTCGCCCTAGATTCGGTGTCATGCGCGCCCGGGAATTTCTCATGAAGGATGCCTACTCCTTTCACCTCGATCAGCCTTCGCTGCAGCAGACCTATGAGCAGATGCATCAGGCCTACAGCCGCATCTTCTCCCGTTGCGGACTCGATTTCCGCCCGGTGGCCGCCGACACTGGCAGCATCGGCGGCAGCGCCTCCCATGAATTTCATGTGCTGGCCGATTCCGGCGAGGATGCCATCGCCTTCTCCAGCGGCAGCGACTATGCAGCGAATGTTGAACTGGCGGAAGCGGTTGCTGTTGAGCAGACAACCGAGAGCAGCAACCAGCCGATGACCCTGGTGGATACCCCGGATGCGAAAACCATCCAGGAGCTGGTGGAGCAGTTCGACCAGCCGATCGACCACACGGTCAAAACCCTGGTGGTCAAAGCGGCCGAGGAGAGCGAGTCGGCCTTGATCGCCCTGCTGGTGAGAGGCGACCATGAGTTGAATGAGATCAAAGCGGAAAAGCTTGATGAGGTCGCCACCCCTCTCTGTTTCGCCACTGAGGAGGAGATCCGCGACAACCTGGGAGCTGGCCCCGGTTCCCTGGGTCCAGTCAATCTATCGATACCCTTGATTGTTGATCGCAGTGTGGCTGTGATGAAAGATTTCAGTGCTGGCGCCAATCAGGATGGCAAACACTTATTCAACATCCAATGGGGCCGAGACATTGATCAACCCGCCAAGGTGGCCGATCTGCGCAATGTTCAGGAGGGGGATCCCAGCCCGGATGGCCAGGGAATACTGACCATCGCTCGGGGGATCGAAGTTGGCCATATCTTCCAGTTGGGGGATAAATACAGCCAAGCGCTGAACGCCACCGTGCTGGATGAAAACGGCAAGGCGGTGGTGATGACCATGGGCTGCTACGGCATCGGTGTCACCCGAGTGGTGGCCGCCGCCATCGAACAGCATCATGACAACAAGGGCATCTGCTGGCCAAATGCGCTGGCACCCTTTCAGATTGCCCTCTGCCCAATGAAAATGAGCAAATCAGATCGGGTCAAAGCCGCGGTCGAGAATCTCTATGAGCAGTTGAGCGCTGCAGGTATCGAGGTATTGCTCGACGACCGAGATGTGAGACCTGGCTTTATGTTTGCCGACATGGAACTGATCGGCATCCCCCACCGCATCGTGGTCGGTGACAAATCACTCGATCAGGGCCAAGTGGAGTATCGGGCGCGCAGCGATTCGGAAAACCAATTTATTCCCCTGGATGATATCGTCAACCATATTCGCCAGGTGTTAAAAAGGACATAAACTGAACAACAATTAATGCAACAGCAATTGACACACCCCTACCCAAGCTAGGAAACTACGGGGTTTTTCCGCCCCGGCTGGGTGGCAGCAGATACTATGAGGCATGAGCAGAATGACCAAACAGAGTTCTTTTAACCGCGATGAGCTATTGAGTTGCGGCAGTGGCGATATGTTTGGCCCGGGCAATGCACAGCTGCCTACTCCGAACATGCTGATGATGGATCGCATCAACAAAATTGCAGACCATGGCGGCGCCTTCGGCAAGGGAGAAATTCAGGCAGAGCTGGATATCAACCCCGAGTTGTGGTTTTTCGACTGCCACTTTCCCGGCGATCCGGTGATGCCTGGCTGCCTGGGTTTAGACGCCATGTGGCAGCTGGTCGGATTTTTTCTCGCCTGGATCGGTAATCCGGGACATGGCCGCGCACTGGGCGTGGGCGAGGTTAAATTTACCGGCCAGGTACTGCCCAAGGCTAAATCGGTCACCTACCAGATCAATGTAAAACGGGTGATTACCCGCAAGTTGGTGCTTGGGGTGGCCGACGGTGTGATGAAGGTCGATGGCCGGGAGATCTATACCGCCAAAGATCTTAGAGTCGGGCTATTCACTTCGACAGATAATTTCTAGTCGAAGCAGAATCTTCCTAGCTTTAATTCCACGGTATGTCTAAGGTGTAACGATCCACTCCGGTATCATTCGCGCCTCAACGCCGAGAGAGGCATTATGAAGAGCCAATGGAACCCAACAGAAGCCGCGGCCTGCGAAGATGAGCTTTCGCTGCGGGTCTACACCTCCCGCTTACTCGGTTCAGATCCCTCGCTGGTTCTACATGGCGGTGGCAACACCTCCGTCAAGCTTGTCGAAACGGATCTGTTCGGAGAGGATCAGCAGATCCTCTATGTCAAAGGCAGCGGCTGGGATCTGGCCACCATCGAAGCACCCGGTTTCACGCCAGTGCGCCTGGACCACCTGCTGCGTCTCGCCCAGATGGAGTCTCTCAGCGACAGCGAAATGGTCAATCAACTGAAGACCCATCAAACTCAGGCGAGCGCCCCTACCCCATCGGTTGAAGCGATTCTGCATGCCCTGCTGCCTTACAAATATGTCGATCATACCCATGCGGATGCGATTGTTACCCTAACCAACACCCCCCAGGGAGCGCAGCGCATCCGAGCGCTCTATGAGGCACGGGTCGTAGTAATTCCCTACGTCATGCCCGGCTTCGATCTGGCCCGAACAGTGGCCGAGCAGTTCGCCCAACAAGCCAATGATCAGACCCTGGGCATGGTGTTGATGAACCATGGCATCTTCAGCTTTGCCGACGATGCCAAAACCTCCTATGAGCGAATGATTGAACTGGTTGACGAGGCGGAACACTATCTGCAAAAGCACCACGCCTGGCAGATCCCCCTGCAGGCCAAACAGAGCGAGCCCCAGCCAGAGCTTCTCGCCCGGCTGCGTAAAGAGATCTCTGATGTTGCCGGCACGCCGATGATCCTGCAGAGCCATCGTACCGATCAGGAACTCAGCTTCTGTCAACGTACAGACCTCGAAGCGATCGCCAGCCGGGGACCGGCAACCCCGGACCATGTACTGCGCACCAAGCAGCTGCCGATGATCGGCTGTGAAGTCATCGATTACGTTGGACGCTACCAACGCTATTTCGAACAACACGCACCACTCGCCCGCACCCCGGTGGAGATGTTGGATCCAGCCCCCAGAGTGGTGCTCGATCCCAACCTCGGAATGCTCAGTGTGGGTAAAAACAGTGCCCAGGCCAGCATGGTGGCCGACATCTATCGCCACACCATGGAGATCATTCAGCGGGCGGAGATGCTGGAGCAATGGCAGGCCTTGTCGAGCCAGGACATCTTCGATGTGGAGTACTGGGAGCTTGAGCAGGCGAAGCTACAGAAAGCCGGCAGTGGGCCCTCTTTTCAGGGTGAAGTAGTGTTGATCACCGGGGCCGCATCCGGCATCGGCAAAGCCTGCGCTTCCGCCATGATGCAACGGGGAGCCGCAGTGGTGGGACTCGACAGAAATCCGGCAATCACCCAGCTTTTTTCCAGCCAGGCGTATCTTGGCATCCAATGCGACGTTACCGATACTCTGGCGCTCAAACAGGCACTCAGTGACACCTGCTTAAAGTTCGGTGGCCTCGATATGCTGGTTCTGAATGCGGGGATATTTCCCTCCGGCTGCGCGATCGCCGAGCTAGAGGATGCCAACTGGCGCCAAGTCATGCAGATCAATCTGGATGCCAATCTGGCCCTGTTACGGGAATCCCACCCCTATCTCAAAGCCGCCGCCAAACAGGGACGGGTAGTCGTCATCGGCTCGAAAAACGTCCGTGCGCCGGGTCAAGGCGCGGCCGCCTACTCGGCATCCAAAGCGGCACTCAACCAGGTGGCCAGAATCATTGCCCTTGAGTGGGCCAAGGACAATATCAGAATCAACAGTCTCCACCCGGACGCGGTCTTTGACACCGGCATCTGGACACCTCAGGTTCTGGAAACCCGAGCCAAGCACTACGGCCTGTCAGTAGAAGCTTATAAAAAACGCAATCTGTTGGGCTGTGAAATATCCAGCCAGGATGTGGCTGAGTTGGTTGCCGAACTTTGTGATCTGCGATTCAGTAAAACCACCGGCGCTCAAATCCCAATAGATGGTGGAAATGATCGGGTTATCTGAAGCCCCAATCGTTCAGCCGACAGCTAACTCCACCGCTTGCTCTCTCTCCACCAGCGTGACACCATTCAGGTTACTGGCTCGGATTGACTCGCCAAGCAGTTCCACGGCCTGGGGTCGGGGGAAACTCTTACGCCAGGCCATGGCGATGCAGCGCTTGGCAGACCCCTGGGTCAATGGGCGAGTGGTCAACAGATCCCAACGCAGTGAATCGCCACCGATCGCAGAATCCGGCAGGATCGAGACACCGATACCACTGGCCACCATATAGCGGATCGTTTCAAGTGATCCCCCTTCTAGACTCTTCTGCGGGCTCACCTCACCATTGGTGTGTTGCAAACAGCGGGGACAGATCGCTTTCACCTGCTCGCGAAAGCAGTGGCCTTCGCCCAGGATCAACACGGCTTCCTGTTCCAACTGGGATACAGAGATCGCCTCATGGGCCGCCAAGGGATGATTGACACGCATCAGCACGGAGAAGCACTCCTCATAGAGCGGTCTGGTGATGATGCCCGGCTCTTCATAAGGGAGTGAGACCACCACCACATCCAGCTCTCCTTGCTTTAACTGCCCCGTCAGGTTAGCTGTAAAATCTTCCTTGATGATCAAACTCATATCCCTGGCTTGGGCATTCAGAACAGGAATTAACTTGGGAAAAAGATAGGGGCCTACGGTGTAGATGGCGCCGATGCGAAGTGGCCCAGCCAGCTGATCCACACTCTGGCTGGCCAATTGGCGGATGGTTCCAGCCTCCTCCAATACCCGCTGGGCCTGCGCAACAATACGCTCCCCTGCGGCTGTCAGAGAGACCTCACCCTGTCCACGTTCAAACAGCCCGACTCCCAATTCTTCTTCCAGCTTCTTTACTGCTACGCTGAGTGTAGGCTGACTGACGTAACAGGCTTCTGCAGCGTGGCCAAAGTGTCGTTTTTGGGCCACAGCGACAATGTACCTTAATTCATTGAGCGTCATAATCTATAGTGTAGACGAGGTGATAGAAAATATTAATTGATGTAAAAATGTTAACCTATCAACAAAATTCAATGCAGAATGTGGAACAATTCCTAAGTTTAGGACATTGAAGCAAAATATCGGTTTTAGATTTGATGATTCCTGATCTAATATTATGACAATATTATGATCATCCTGCTGGGGTCTGGAGAATCAAATTGCTGATCAGCTTGAAAAACAGAAAGATGAAACGCTCTATGAGTAGCCATCCCAACAACAAGCCAGAAATCTTCCGGCAAATGCCTGCTGATGGCTTAAATATCCTCCAGATCACGGATTGTCACCTCTACGCAGACCCTTCACGCTGCCTGCTGGGCATCAACACCCTTGAGACATTTGACCAGCTGCTGGAGCAGGCGCTTCGGGAAGCCGGCCGACCTGACCTGATCATGGCCACTGGCGATTTGGTGCATGACGCCTCCGACACGGGTTACAAGCGATTACTGGGTCGATTCAAGTTGACTGAAATTCCCACCTATTGTCTGCCTGGTAATCATGACCACCCCGGGAAAATGATTCAGCTACTGAACCAGGGTAATGTCCACTGTATTCCCAGTGTGCAGGCCAAAGGCTGGTCACTGGTGTTTCTCGACTCCACCATACCAGGCAGTGACGGCGGCAGAATTGACGATCGACAGCTGGCCCAGTTGAGTCAGCTGCTGGAAGAACACCCAAACAAACACACCCTGATCTCGATGCATCATCACCCACTGCCGGTTGGCAGTCGCTGGATGGACACCATGGTACTGGAGCGCCCTGAGGCTCTGTTTGGTCTGCTGCAAAACCACCCTCAGGTGAAAGGGATACTCTGCGGCCATATCCATCAGGTTTTTGAGGAAACCTACAATGGTTTGAAAATTTTCGGCAGCCCATCGACCTGTGTGCAATTCGCAGCCGGTGAAGATGATTTTTCCATCGACCCGACTCCCCCAGGGTATCGTTGGCTGAGTCTGCAGGCGAATGGGGAGATTCTCAGTGGCCTGAACTCCCTGCCGGAGATCCCATCGGGGCTGGATCTGGCCTCCATCGGTTACTGAAAGGACTCAATCCAAGACGATTGGCACAGCCCCTGTGACCTCCATGGCATCATGGCTATGGCCGATGCGCAACGCCATAAGTTCCACACCGGACGCCTCAACCACCTGCCGCAGCACCTCCCCATACTCTGGATCGATATGGTCAGCCGGCCTGAAATGATCACCTTCGGGACGGTTCAGGGCATAGATCATCACTCCCCGCTGTCCGGCTTCACAGAGCTGGGCCAGCTGCTGCAGGTGCTTGCGGCCACGCATGGTCACCGCGTCAGGAAAACAGAGCCCATTCTCCTCCCATAAGGTAACATTTTTCACTTCAATCCAGACATCTTGCTTCCCCTCCCCTGGTAGCATGAAATCAAACCTGGAACGGACACCCTGACTTTGATGGGAGACTTCACGCCGGATCACCGGATAGTCAGAGAACTGAGCGATCTTTGCTTCACGAAGCGCCTCTTCGATGAGCGGATTGGTTCGTCCAGTGTGCACACCAATCCAGCCTTGCCCCATATCCACCCGTTCTAAAGTCCAGGGGAGTTTTCTGCGAGGATTATCACTGTGACTGATCTGCACCGGCGCACCAGGCTCCCAACAGCCAGACATGCTGCCTGTATTTGGACAGTGGGCGGTAACCAACTCACCACCCAGTAGCTCCACATCCGCCAGAAATCTTTTGTATCTTTTTACGATATGACCATCTTTCAGAGGCGGTAGACGCATCGTTCAATCTCCACAATAAACTCGAACAAAACCAACAGTATTTAGTCAAATGAGACCTGCCCAATCAACTTCAAAACCTACTGAACGCATCAATGCTCTGCATGGTGTATTATCACTACAAGATGAGTATTAATATGACACACTGAGTCGCCAAACCAATAAGAAACAGCAATACCGTTACAACAACAATTATCACATGTCGATAAAACGACCACCCCATCAGAGGTATCATACATGAGACGTTTGAAATGGCTTTCACTTTGCCCACTGCTAATCCTTGGTTCCATGGATCTTTATGCTGAGGGGGATACCCGGCAATTCAATGTCAATCCAGGCAACATGATGGATGGCATGATGAATCCGATGCGCAATATGTTCGGCGGTTACGACCGAAACCAGGGCCGCTACAACGACGGCTACGATAATCCCTATTATGGCCGCCAATCCTATCCCCACTATCCTCAGGGATACAACGCCTACCCTGGATCAACTTATCCGCAGGCACCGGCTGGCTATGGCGCGCCGACAACCCAGTATCCGGCCAACTCCGGTTACCAACAGCCTCTGCAACCGGCGGTACCGCAAAGCCCCTCTTATTTGCAACAGGCAGCGCCTGAATATCAGCAGCCGCAAACGATGCCCCAACCCACACCCTACAGCAATGCGCCACGGGAACAGTTCCATTTCCGTCCCTTGGATCAACAACCGACAACCCAGGAGTATCAGCAGCCTCCTGTAACCTCCGCCTATCCGCAAACTCAAGGTGGGGCAGGCTACTACAACAGCCCAACACCATCGACTGGCCCGCAGGGATACCAGCAGCCGCCCCAGGTTACGGTGGATCCCAGCATGAAGTTCAGACCCCTAGATCAACCAGGCTATTCTCAATAGTAGAGAGTGATTGTGTAGACCCAACTATCAGGATTGATTGGATGATTATTTATTTCCCCGACCCTTAGATAGAGAGCATGTCCTTTTGCAACGCCATCTCACCTGAACGATCTTTTCTAACGATGCGTTTCCTTGTTTTTATTAAGAGAAATGATGAGGTGACTGTGTTGAGGAGTGCCACTTCGATTTGTTATTGATTGTTGGGAATCCCTTCACTCACCTCAACCTAGTGTAGTGTTCCTATATAAAGCGTGCATTTAGAAAGCCACTCAAGCCGCGAGTGCAAGGCGCAGCCCGTCGGGAATGGCGGTTCCCTTTCCAAGGGCGGCAACGCCGCAATCGTGGCTTGAGTGGCTTGCCGCAGGGCGAGGCTAGGGATTTAAGCTCAATTTCATGATAGGAGATCGAGAGAGCCAATCTCAACCAATCGTAAAGTCAGCATAGCTGTGCTGCTCAATGACCTCGCAGGAGACTCCAGAGACATCCGCGCCTGAGGGCCCCTTGCGTAGCCACTCCTTGAGTTCATCCAGCGCTTTTACCCCCCCACAGGCTACAATTTCCACCCGCCCGTCACTGAGGTTTTTGGCAAATCCGGTAACCCCAAGGCGCTGCGCCTCATGCCGGGTCGAGGCGCGATAAAAGACACCCTGCACCCGACCACCAACATAACATCGCACACAGATCTCTCTGCTGCTCGCTTGCTCACTCATCAGCTATCCTCAAAACCGCCTTCTCCCCGGCTCGAATCAGTGTTCCCTCAGGCGGTTGAAAGCTTGCTTCCAACCGATACCGGGGCCCATTGGCATCTTCTGCAACAGGCACCAGGCCCGACCGGGAAATCTCGCCTTTCAACCATTGGCCTCGCACTCCGATCTGCACGGCCATACCAGACTTCAACGTCTCAGCCTGCTGAGCGGTGACATCGGTAACCACTTTCATCCGCTCTGTACGACAAAGGGTAAGCAGTGGTTGCGCCTGCTGACGATTGATCACCGCCTGACCAGGTTGTACATGAATTTCTTCAATAATGCCATCAAACGGGGCCGTGATACGACTGTAGTCGATGAGCAGTCTCACCTTGGCCAGTTCAGCGTCCGCTTCCCGATAGGCGGCGTCCGCCTCAGCCGCCACGATCTCGGCCTGTTTTCGCTCATGATCGGAAAGCAGGGTTCGATCGTAGAGTTCCAGAGATCGATCCAGCTCTCGTTTGGCCTCAGCGTTCTGCTGGGTGGTGGCCTCCAGTCGCGACTCGGCCGCAGCCAGTCGGCTTGTATAGGCCCGTTGATCCAGTTCGAGGAGTATGGTGCCACGACTGACCCTCTCACCCACTGCGGCATTGACCCGACTCACCATACCATTCACGGAAGTACTCAATTCCACCATCTGATGCCAGTTGGTGACCGCCTGCAGATCCAGCGCCACAGACTGCCCACTGAATAACAGACAGATTATCATCAGCACTCTCATGGCTATCCCCCTTGTTTATTTCTATTTATCGTATTGGTCACTGAGCGTCTTTACCTTAAATATCAGTGACCACCGCGACCTCAATCGCTAAGGCTATTTGCCGTCGCTATCTTGTTGGAGCAATCCACCGGTCAATGCCTTGAGATGCGCCAAAGCCAACTGGGTTTGATAGCGATTCTTAGCCTGTTGAAACTGTATATCTGCGATTTGAGTCATCGAATCGCCCAGATCGGAGGAGAGATCCAGTTCATACAGGGTGCGACTTCGATCTAGATAGAGATCCCGGTAGTCCCCTGTGATACTGATCTCTTCAGCTGCAACACGCAGCTGATTCAACTCCATCCAATAGTCCAGAACCTGCTGCCTTAAGGCGAGCTCATAGGCCGCCAGCTCAGCCTGCTTCTGCTGAACTTTGGCCCGTTGCCCGGCGCTATCCGCATCGACGCGGCTACCCTGATAGAGAGGCACTTCAAATACCAGAGCGGCAGTCAGTGGGTTACGCCCGCCAAGCTCCCGCTCATAGGCGGCAGCTTCTAGTTCAGCGCGCAATACAGGATTACGCGCCGACTCACTGGCCTGCAACTGCTTTTGCGCCGCCTGTAGCTCGGCTTTCAGTTTCTGCATGCGCGGATTTCCTGTCAGCGCCAATACCACCAACTGATCCACCTCTTCGATCTCATCAACCGCTTCAAATGCCGGCTCTTCCAGCTTGGCCGGGAGATCGAGAGGACGGTTCAGACTGATCGCGAGCTGGGAGCGGGTAATCCGTTGACGATTGCCGCTCAAAGTCACCTTTCGCCTGGCTTGCTGATAGCGGCTCTCCAGCTCCAGCATCTCTACATCTGAGACCCGACCAAGCTCGTTTTTGGTACGTGCCCGATCAAAACGGATGTAATCGATGGATAGTGCCTCGGTATCCCGGGCATTCTCCAGATCGGCCAGCAGCACATTGAAATAGCGCGCCATGACATCGAGCCGGCGTTGTTGACGAACCTCCAGAAGCTGCCAGCGACGGGACTCCAAATTCGCCTCTGCGGCTTCTAGCGCATGCGCAGTCCGTCCGAAATCGTAGAGCTGTTTACTGATTCTAAGTCTGGCCAGACTGTCGTTATGGGTCTGATAGGTGGCAATTTCTGAGGGCTCGATGGCACGCAATTCAGCACTCAGGTCGACACGGAGATCATCGTTGGCATCGGCCAGCTGTTTTGCCGCTTCGGCCTGAGCCAGGGCGGCATCAGCCAAGTTTCGATCTGGATGTTGTGAATCGGCCAGGTTAAGGGCAAATTCCAGGGTCAAAGGGGACGGCAAGGGCTCTGCTGCCAGGGCAACCCCGCCGGCTGCACTCAGCAGAAAAAGCAGCAATATCGCGGCTCTGTTTGACGAACTGACCACTACTTACGCATTTCCTTTTTCTTGGCTCGCTTGTAACGTGAAAAATTGGTTGACTTATAGTGCTCGTCGACCACAAATTCACCCAGCCACATGAACTCATCGGCACTATTCGTTGCGCCAGTGAAACGGGTCAGCAGCTTGCCATCGAGATTAAAAAAGGCAAACACCGGGGTTGCTCTCACCTTGAAGTACTTGAAGGCAAAATCCTTCTCTTTGACCGGCTGCCCTTGGAAGTCGGTAATCTCCACATCGCCTTCGATATCCACGCTATAGATTTGGAAATGGGCCTGAAAATAGTCCTGCACAGCCACTTGGTTGAGCACACGGCTCTTCATGCGGTGACAAAAGGGACATTCATCCATTTCAAACATGATCAATACCCCCTTTGTCCCCTTCTCCCTGGCGACCTCCAGCTCCTCACTAAAATCCCCAAGAGATTGATTGAAAAAATATTCAGCCGGATCCCGAGTCGCAGCAGACACCTCACTGATGGTGAGGAAAATCAATACCAACAACAGTATGGATCGTCTCATCGATGACTCCTCAGTTGGTCTCTTCTTTGATGAATGTTTCCAGATCCTGCAGCGTGACCGGCCCGACTTGACGGGCAACCAACTCACCGTTGGGATTGACCAGGAATGAGGTGGGCAGACCAGGTACCCGCCCCAGTTCAGTACGAGCCGCCGGTTTGGTCAACAGAATCGGATAGCTGAGAAACTGCTCGTCGACGAAATTTTTCAGCCGGTTTGGGTCGATACGCTCCATGGCCACCCCCAGTACGACGGCATCCTTATCCTTGTGGTTGTTGTGAAACACCTCCAGTTCGGGCAGCTCTTCCCGGCAGGGAGGGCACCAGGTAGCCCAATAGTTGACCAACACCCACTTTCCCCGATAGTCGGAGAGTCGGTAGTTCTTGCCATCTAGCCCAGGCAGCTCAAAATTCACAGGGTCAGCCACTGCCGGCTGTAAAAACAGCCACAGCCCACAAATCAACAGGATACGGCCGATGGGATGGTTGCAATGCATAGAGATCTCTCCAATGGGTCGACAGTCGTCAGGACGAATTGAATTTCATTTTGATAGGCCCTGGGTCGAAATTCAGACTGCTATTCTCATGCTAAATTCCGATAAGTTCAATTCAGGTATACCTTAATCCGTCACAACAGAGTGATTCAACCCTGCAGAAGTGATCAGGATCCCCAGCACAAACCACCTGAATGGTGCTCAAGATGTAGCCCACCAAGATACGATGCAGCCGTTGCTGTGGATCACTATAATTCACTTATACAGCGATCTTTTAGTGGTGGACCGACCAGGTTATTCCAGACCATCCGCTGAAAAGCGATTAATCGCTTCTGCAGTAGGCCAATGATGGTATAGTTTTCACCCATTCCCACTCCCTGAATAAGGAAACGGACCAGAAGCACCACTATGTTTGATTTTTTCAGTCAACGGACGCCAGTACAAAAGCAACCCCAGTTCTTTGTACCTAAAGCCGACCCCTTCGAAAATCCGTTGGTCGAGACCGATCCTCAAATGTTGGCCCAGTGGGCAACCGCGCTACCTTTTGCCAATCCAGAGCAGCTGTCTGAAAGCATGATCACTAGCCTGAGCCGCTTAAACCGCTATCCTGGCCAGATCAAAAAACGTCAAGAACTGATGCAAGTCTATGTCACCCCGGCGATGCGCTTGGCCCACGGCATGTCGCAGCGCAAGCACCAGGCACCAATCAGTCAGGTAAGACGGGTGATGCTGGAAATGGCCTATGGCTATTGCCATATCATTAATCAGATCTGCAGCAGCAAACGCAACAAAAAGCTCGTACGTCAGTTGGGACAGGCGATTTATAACGCCAACAAATACTTTATTCTCGAATACCTGTTTGCCTGTGAAGATTTTGATTGCCGATGCGTCTCACCCTACCAGCATATCTCCAGACTGATGACCTACGCCTGGGAACAGAATCTGCATCAGGTAGAAATGGAGGATATGGACCAGGTCGAACCCCACTTGGCCACGATCGCTCATCAGTTCAACCGTTTTCTGCTATTACTGCTATTGGATCCCTGCCACTTACAGGAGGGGGAGCCCAGAATCTGCTTTGAATTTCTCAACGAGGTCGCCAGTCAAGCCCTGATCACCCCACCGAGTAAGGATTTGGACGCTACCGGGCGATATGTCATTGATCGGCTGGGTGAAGTCCCCCCCTACCTGTTCCAACCGGAATGCCTGGAGAACCTACCGCTCCCCCGCTTTACTCTGTTCGACCTGAGCCCAGTGAGCAAAATGCTACATCAGCAATTGCGCAGCATGGAACATTCTGAGCAGAGCAAGCCAGAGAGCATGAGCAAAATGACCGCCAAAGAGGCCATGAACCTGTTGGCCAGGATGCTAAAGTCCTGGCACATACGTCTCAAGCGTGACAGCGAGAGACATAACACTTCAGGGCAGATCATGGTCTGGGTTGGAATACAGAATGTCCATCGATACCTGCTTGGAGAGGCAACCAGCGAAGCCACTGAGGATGAGGAGATCACGATGACGCAACCGGTGGGCATGAGGGATGCCGCTGTAACCACCACGAACAAGAAAATCGTTGCGCTTCGCAGTAATCAGAGCCGCTCGGGGGTGGCGCTGCGTATTCCCCGTCAGGCTGTGCCAAAGGAGCTGATCGGACAGCTGCTATTGATCTCAAACCATGAGACCAAACAGCGCAGCGACTGGAAACTCGGCGTTGTCAAACGGGCCATGAACTGTGGCGATAAACTACTGGAAGTCGGTATTCAGTTTATCGCTGGCAAGCTGGAACCCATCACACTGCGACTGGCCAAGCAACAGACAGAGGATGAGGTCAATCCCGATCATGGGGGCATCTTCATTGATCAGGGACACAACAACCGCAGCTCACTCATCGTACCCAAACACTTCTTCGTCATCGGGCAGGAATACCGGGTGGAAGAGATGATCCCCTCCCCCAGCATCAGCCCTCTGCAACAGCTGGAGACCACCGCCCACTTTGAGCGATATCGAATCAAGAGTGTTTAACTCGCATGTTTGATCCGGGAAACGGGATGATTGTGCCAGGATCATCGTTCAGATGTGGATTTACCATTGAACCTAGCGTGCCATTCACGTTGTAGCGTGATTCACCCAGCAGGTGACATAACCATCGAAGCTATTTTCTTTAAAATCAGTAAGCTGCTAGTAGAATGGAGCGGTCAACTGATTTTTTTAGGTTGAATCAGTAGCGCAGCTGGACGGCGAGCACCCGTTCAGCGTTGCCAAGAATCACTTTGTAGGTTGCCAATTTTCCTGCAATACCTACCATTTGTCTCAGCAAGCATTTAGCTCTCTAAGCGAGCGGCTGAAACATCCGGGTTAGGCCCATCAACCGCCCCCTTCTGCTCACTCAGTAAGGCATCCAGAGGTTGCTCCAAAGTCTGTTCGATGGTCTGGTTTACCGCCTCAAGCAGGCTCACCAGCGGCTGTGGAATGTCTGACAACTCATCCCTGCCAGGTATCACATAGGCGGCGGAGTGATAGAGCTCCTTAAGGGTGACCTCACCGAGATCCCGGGCCAAAGCCCAGCCCTTCTCATCCGCCTTGAGCACCAGATGGGCCTGATGGAGACTGCGTAAGGCCACTTCGATACGCTCCTCGGTGGTGCCGTTGATCTGAGCCTGTAGCTGACGGGCGGTCATGGAGAGACCCTGGTGTTGAGCCCTACGCAGTTGGCCAAGCAGCCGCAGCGCCAACAGCATGGCGCCCCCTCGCTGCCGATCAAGCTCCCGCCAATCCTCACGGTAGATACTCAGACAGTAGGTAAATTCAGCGCCAAGCAGAGTGACCAGCCAGGAGAGATAGATCCAGATCAGAAAGATCGGCACCACAGCGAGTGCGCCGTAGATCGCCTCATAGGTGGGAAAGGTGGTCACATAGAGGGCAAAGCCCCGCTTTGACAGTTCAAACAGTGTGGCCGCCAGCAACCCGCCCATCAGCGCATGACGCGCAGGCACAGAGCGATTCGGCACCAATGAATACAACAGACTGAACGCCAGGGCAGAAATCAGCACCGGCATCATGCTGAGTAGCTTCGAACGCACCATCACCACAGTCTGAGCCTGCTCAAGCAGAGGCATGGAGACCAGATAGGAGGTGACACCAACACTCACCACAATCAGCATCGGCCCAAGCGAAAGAATTGCCCAATAGACCGTAAACTTGGCCAAGGGCTGACGCGGCTTCCTGACATGCCAGATGGCATTGAACGCTTTATCGATGTTATTCATCAACAGCAGTGCGACAATGATCAGAAAAGCAAACCCCACGCCAGTAAGCTGGGCGGCCTTTTGGCTGAAGTTCCTCAGATGCTGCTGAACGGCCTCTCCAGCGGCTGGTACAAAATTTTGAAACAGAAAATTCTCGATCTGTTCCGACATTCGCTCAGAAGCGGGAAACACGGAAAACAGGGCCAGCACCACAGTCATCAGCGGTACCAGTGAGAGCAGCGTGGTATAGGTCAGGGAGGCAACATGCTGTATCCCGCCGTCGGCTGCGAAATGGTGAAATACCAGGTGCAGAAAGGCACGGATGTGCCGCACATAGGATAACATTGTCCGTTTAGCATCCTCAAAATTCATTACGCTTTTCCTTTGTTACACCTGGACTCAACAACCTCAAAGGTCTGAACTCGTTGCGCACACTATAGGCACTCTTCACCCACCAACCAAATACTCAATTTCATCTCTTGCAAGACGATGGATAGTTGCAATCCCAACTGTGGATTATGATCCCAAGCCCTTCATAGTCCCCATTCCAGTGGAATTACCCGGTTGGAAATATGCTACATATGGATACAATGAGAGCCAAACATCATGAGGTGAAAGATGAGCATAGAGATCTATCATAACCCGCGCTGCAGTAAATCGAGACAGACCCTGCAACTGCTGGAGGAGCAGGGCGTGGAAGCCGAGGTCGTCGAATACCTGAAAACCCCACCGGATAGCAAGACCCTGGAGTCAATTCTAAACATGCTTGGTCTGGAGCCACGCGAGCTGATGCGCCGCAAGGAGCCAGAATACAAACAGAATCAGCTCGACAATCCGGAACTGAGCCGCCAGCAGTTGATCGAGGCGATGGTCGCTCACCCGAAGCTGATCGAACGCCCCATTGTGATCAAAAACGGCAAGGCCGCCATCGGCAGGCCACCGGAGAAGGTACTGGAGATTCTCTGAAACCCTCCAGTGATGGTTAATTAAAAGTTACGGAAACAAACCATGGCGCAAATTCTGATTCTCTACTACAGCCGACACGGTGCCACCGCGGAAATGGCACGCCTGATTGCCCGTGGGGTTGAGGAGGTCGCCGGCGTGGAGGCAAAACTGCGCACCGTTGCAGAAGTCTCTAACGTCTGTGAAGCCACCGAGGAGAGCATCCCCGAACAGGGCGCCCCTTATGTCACGGAATCCGATTTCAAGGATTGCGATGGCCTGATCCTTGGCAGTCCGACCCGTTTCGGCAACATGGCCTCAGCCATGAAATATTGCCTGGACTCCACCAGCTCTCTGTGGATGAACGGCGCCATGATCGGTAAGCCCGCATCGGTGTTCACATCCACATCCAGTCTTCACGGAGGACAGGAGAGCACCCTGCTGACCATGATGTTACCGTTACTGCACCACGGCATGCTGCTGATGGGAGTCCCCTACAGCGAGACCGCCCTGCTGCACACCCAAAGTGGTGGCACCCCCTACGGCGCCAGCCATACGGCAGGCCCGAACAGTAAGCGGCCAATCAGCGATGAGGAGAAGCACATCTGCATCACTCAGGGCCGGCGCATGGCGGAAACGGTGATACGTTTAGGCAAGCAAGACTAACCCCATGTCCAACCAGTTGCCCCTTGGCCTGAGCATTCGGCCGCGTATCGATTTTGCCCATTTCGTGATCGGCAGAAATGGCGAAGCGGTCTGCCGTCTGCGCAACGAGCAGGATCCCTATATCTATCTCTGGGGAGAATCAGGTTCAGGCAAAAGCCACCTGTTGCAGGCCGCTTGCCAACAGTCCCAGAGCAACGGCGCACAGCCGGCCTATCTACCCTTCAAATCGGAACATGGTCTGCAGCCGGAGATGCTGGAAGGACTCGAAGCTTTCTCACTGGTCTGCCTTGATGACCTGCAGGTCCTGGCGGGGGATCCCGGCTGGGAGCTGGCAATCTTCAACTTGTTCAACCAACTGAGGGAACGGGACGCCAAACTGATTATCGCCTGTGACCGGCCGCCTGCCCAGCTCGGCCTCGATCTGGCTGATCTGGCCTCCAGACTGACCTGGGGCCCCTGCTACCACCTGTTTCCACTGAATGACGAGGAGCGGCTGGAACTGTTGCTGAGCAATGCACAACTGAGAGGCCTCTCGATGAGCGTTGAAACGGCTCAATTTCTATTGCAAAGAACCCCTCGAGATATCCACTTTCTGACCATTCTGCTGGACAGGCTCGATCAGGCTTCACTTGCAGCCCAGCGCAGACTCACTATACCCTTTGTCAGAGAAACACTGAAACTATAGACCTGGCCCAGGATCCAATCCCTCAGGCCAACAGCGATTTTATCCATCGACTCTAACCCCCTGACATCAGCAGGTAGCGAAATGACAACGACACAGCAAATCATTGAAAAAAAGCTGCAGAAATCCTTCTCTCCCCTCCACCTG
>JARRQD010000035.1:0-26492 GCA_037382205.1 Candidatus Thiodiazotropha sp. | reverse complement strand
TCCTGTATCTGCCCGTGATATACCTTGAAGATTGACAGATTTGCCAGTCTGGTGCAACAGATAGTTTGGGTGTCCAGGCAACAGTACCAGGCAACATGCTGATAGCAACATGCTAGACCATTGCAAAGGCAGCCCTCGGACCGCCTTTTTCATCACCACGTACCGAATTCCCGACTTCGATGCCATGGATGACCCGGCATAGGGTGTCCGGGGGGTGGCGCTTTCTCTATCCAAAAAAACAACCGAATCGTCTTGATCGATAATTAATACCAGTTTAATATTGTGAACCAAGTCACACTTTCAGCCATTACGGACCACAAAAGGACTTTCATGGATGCTTACCAATGATTTCGCTCCCCTGTGCTTGCGACCTACTCATCTGATCACTGAGCACAGACACACACCCCGCTGTAACCCACCTTGTCTTGCAACCGTTGATCCCCCCGCTCAAGGCGGATCCACCCTGCGAGGGTTTGAACCTTCGACCAGTGCCAACGGCCCTGTGTCCATGTAAGCACGATGGAATTTCATGCTTTTGATTGGCCATCTCAACTGGCCCAGACGGATGGGAAATTGCAACAAGCCTAATCAAGTGCTTCGCGACAGTTTTTTCCAACAAATTGAATATATATAGAGATATTTAAGGTGAGTATGCTGAGCACAAAGGCTTGGGCGGGCGACAGCGCGGCTCAATATGAGATCGCCTGCATTTTGGCATCCGGACAACTGGGCGTAATCAATCACAAGGTCTCTTTTCACTGGTTCATGAAGGCGGCCTTGAAGGGCCACATTGAGGCCATGTGGAATGCCGGCTTGCAGCTTGTACTGGGGCTGGGGGTAGAGATAGCTGCAGATGCAGGATTGCATCTGATCGATCTGGCAGCCAGTCGAAATTGCTATGACGCGATCTGCTACCTGGCGCACACCTACCATATGGGGCTGCATGGTGTATCGATCGATAGGGAGAAAAGTCGCTACCTCTACCGACTGGCAGAGAGTGTGGAACCTTGGCATCAGGAACCCCGTCCCAACTTGAAGCAGCAGCGACTTTCCGAAACAGGCCAGAACGGTGACGGCACCGGCCATGGCCGGTGTCCCGGACAGTACGCAGATGGCTTCCGCCTCACCCTGTCACCCGGGTTCTAACGCAGCGGATTCGCGCACCCTCCCGGTGGGCGAACTCTCGGGCCGTGAGCTGACGGGACGTCGTTTCACCGGGCACATGGAGACTGCCTCTGCCTTGCCGGTGACCTCGATCATGTCGGCGCTGAATTGGCGGTATGACTGATTGACCAGTTCCTTGGCAATGCCCTTCATCGACAGGCCTACATCGCGCGGTTGGTGTGGCGATAAAAATATAAGGAGAATAACCGCAACACCCCTATCCATAAAAGCTGAATACTGGAGCCTGGCACGCTTGAAATATCCGTCTACCCGACCTCAAGATGATTCAACACCCCCGAATTTCCGGTTGAGTCCGCCCTCTTCCGCTCCTTTCCTGGCCTTCCGGCTTACTTCAGGCGACAGACCACCAGGCAACCTGTTCTTCTATTGCTGTGTAGAGAAGGTAAAAACCCGGAGCTATGCAAACCAGTCTGAATCGGATGAGACCCGAGTTGCTGGCAGCAACTCGGATGGTGGCGGTAATGCGCCTTTCTTCATGAGGTGATCCAGAGAAGTGGCACATGGGTGCACCGTTTACAGATCTAAGATTATACTATACTGATCTCTGACCAGAGATTTTCCAGTGAATAAAAAGGAAAACAATTACCATGCGAACAACAATCATTGGCTTGGCTTTTTTAATGCTGTACACATCCTCATCTTTTGGAACACAGCTTTATAAATGGACAGATGAAAATGGCCAAGTCCATTTCAGCCAAACCAAGCCAAAACATAATGAAAGTGAGAACCTGACCATTAAAGACAAGGAGCGTACAACTTCTTTATCAAAAACACAGCTCATTGGTGAGTGGCACTCAGATGACGAAGGAAAGGAGGTTTTCATCTTATCTGAAAATAAGTTCTCCATAGAAAAGAAAAGAGGCATCGAATACACTCATATGTCTGGTACGTGGGAGTTAATGAATGGACGTATCCTTCTGAATATCACTGAAGGTTTTATTCGGAAGGGAACTTCATTTCGAAATAGTGAACAAAAAAACCTCAAGGGAGTGAAGTTGAGTGCTCTAATAACCCATATCACCGCGAAAGAGTTAAAGATTTTAGATTCAAAAGGCAGTACAAACTATACCAAGACACAAAATTAAAAACAGAAGTCGGTCGGAAATTCTGGTATTTTTTTAAAGCTCCTTTTCTCCGACCTCAATCTATTCAACTCTCTGGATTTCACTCTGAATCTGCCCTCTTCCCTTGGCTTCCAGACCTTCTGGTTTAATTCAGGCAACATGCCGCCAGGTGGCCTATCTTTCTATTGCCATGCTGCGTAGAGGCAGGTTAAAGCCCGGCGCTAAGAAAACCAGTTCTATTCCGGTGAGGCCCGTGCTGCCGATAGCAACTTAGAGGGTTGCACTAAAGTGCCCTTGGCCTGCAAGTGATGTAGGATCTTGTCGGTGACTGCCTGATCCTCGATAATGGCGATTATCTTAGCTTCACCTCCGCACTTCTCGCAGGTAGATACGTCAATGTTGAACACACGCTTCAGGCGCTGCGCCCATCTCATGACCCGGTGGCGCTGTTGCGGAGTCTTACCATCACTCTCATGATGCTGCGAACCTTTGCCATGTTTGGCCAGCGTGACAGCCGTTTCTCTGATATCGCTGGTCTTGAAATATATCGGCAAAGCCTCTCCAGCTTCTGCCGTTCCCACGCCTGCGCCGCAAACCCAGGAGGCAGGGGTTTGCGCGTCCTGAATTCATACCGCCGGTTGTCAGCAAGAAGGTTTTCGATAGAGTGCCTCGAAAAAGGCTAATGTTCTGCCGAACCATCTCTTTCGCCCCTCGAATGCATCGATGCTGCCCGCTATCGGTAACGACAGAAAGTCCAGATCCTTACGTCTTGGAAAATGACATTTGCACCAGATTTCAAAGTAGGCATCGACTCCGGGGTAAGCGATCCAGGCCTGTTGCTTGAATTTTTACAACACTAGGTCGGAAGCGTATCCGGGGATGCAGCTGAGAGAACGTACTCCTCCTGGCAAAGTGCAGTGAAGACCAGATTCGGATAATCCGGTTTTTTGGCAACAACTCCAAAATGTGCCATGCTCGCGTTCGGAGACGATTCCGCTAGACGTTGGCCCTTTGTCGGGAGAAGATATGAACGCAATTCGGATGCTGGCAGCTATGCTCTGCCTGATGGCGACGACCCAAGTTTGGGCGGTAACCTACGTTTTCACCGGATCAGCCTACGATACCATGCTCAACTACACGAGCTGCACGACCGCGCCTTCGCTGTGCGCCAATTTTCCACCCACCGCCAGGGTCAGGCTGACGTTCTCGACCTCGATCCCGCTCAATCCCAATCTGGCCGGCGACGACATTACCGCGTTGGTGACAGCCTACGTGCTCACAGATGGCGTCAATACCTATTCGAGCACCGACCCCGACAGCCGCGTGTATGTTCCATTTAGCGTTACAACCGATGGCAATGGGCAGGTCACGGACATTTATTTGGTGGTGCAGCGTTGGTTGACCGGCGCTTCGCCCCATACAGCCGCCGATCGATTCAGCTATGTGATTTTGATCGGAGGGACCGGCGCAGCGCGCAACAATCTTGGGTGCAACACGGTCGGCATTTCGCCCAGCGGTACTCCCGACGTCTGCCTCGTTACCAGCGCCGATAGCTCCGAGAGTCGAGGCGTTTTTTCAACTCCCGGTGTTTGGTCGATGGTATCGGCTTCGATTCCAACACTCTCGCCGATTGCGCTGCTACTCCTGGCATCGGGTATTGTAGCCAGCGCCTGGACAGGGGTGGCGCGCAAGCCAAAGACGCGCTGACGGGTTTCTTCCCCTGGTATCAAGCACAAGGAGGGGCGACAGCGACGTTAATGTCGCCCTTCGCTTCTTTGGATTGGCCGTATCATGTCCCGTGCATCACCATCGACGAACAAGACAAGGTGATAATGATTCGACATGATCAGAGCATAGCCACAGCATTCGTGCAACAGATAGTTTGGGTGTCCAGGCAACGCTTTCAAATATTGACTTACCACCTGCTTCTGATGTTCACCACCGTATTTCGCCAGGTAGTCAACTATTGTTTGATTTTGAAAAGCGTGACCACAGAGTTGCTTGATTCGGCCTTAGGGTTCGTAGGGATCATTTTCTAATGTCGATATCTTTTACATTATGTATGGGAATTACTTTCGTTTGTTTATAACCACTGATTTTTTGAGCATAATAATACCTATGGCATATAAATTGCCTTAAAGGAATGCTCTTGCATCCGGAAGAAGTTTTGAAGTTGTTTGTTGGAGCGTTTGGAATGAAAAGTACTTTCAAGAGCATTATGATTTGCCTTTTGTTCATACAGGGTTGCGGTGGAGGTGGCGGTGGCGGTGGAAGTGACAGTAACGGAGGTAATACGACTTCCGGCGATGACGCTACTACGCCACCGGATGATTATGTGACTGAAACTCAGACAGGTGTCTGGACATGGCGCAATGCATTACCCCAAGGAAACGGTTTGCATGATATTGCATGGAATGGAAGTCTTTTGGTTGCGGTCGGCATCAACGGAACGATTATTACCAGCCCCGATCACGAACAATGGACAGTACAGAATTCTGGCACCGAATTGATCTTCGAATCAGTGATCTGGACTGGTAGTCAATTCGTGGCTGTTGGTGGCACCTACAGTCAGACAGGTTTGGTTGCCACCAGTCCCGATGGTATTGCTTGGACCGTCCAAAATACGGGCATCACCACTCCATTCTACGATGTGGCCTGGGATGGAAATCAGATGATCGCAGTTGGTGAACAAGGGACGATTGCGAGAAGCATGGATGGTATCAATTGGAGTCAGGTTCAGGTATCAGCCAACGGTCTTGAACTTTTCTATGGTATCGAATGGACAGGCGAGCGTTTTGTAGCAGTCGGTATGGATGGTACCGGTGGAATTACGCTGATCAGTCCTAACGGTACTCAATGGAGTGAAGCAAGTGTTCCTTCTGTTTCGGGCTCCTTTGCTGGGATAGGTGCATGGCCAACTGATGTCGTGTGGACAGGGAATTTAGCAGTTGCAGTCGGGACTAATGGCTTAATTCTTAGCAGCTCTGATGGCAGAATTTGGGAGGTACAAGATTCCGGCACTACAGATAACTTTGCTCGGGTTATCTGGACTGGTTCTCGATTCATTGCAATGGGAATCAGCCCGCTTATTTACACCAGCGAAGATGGTGCAACCTGGACGCCACACGATTCTACAAGTGATGTTGTTCCGCTATTTGGTGCGGCCTGGACTGGCTCTAGAGTGATTACCGTCGGTGCGGCAGGCGTCATGCTCTCAAGCAATGATGGTTTGACGTGGCAACGTGATAGTTATTCAGTGACTGATATGCGGTTAAACGATGTGGCATGGAATGGTGATCGCTATGTTGCCGTGGGTTATGGCGGCGTTATTTTGACAAGTGATGATGGAACTGTTTGGACAAAGCAGGAATTCGAAGCGAACTCTGAATTAAGACGAATTATCTGGACAGGGAATCAGTTTCTGGCGGTTGGTAACTCTGGAACTATTGTGAGCAGTTCTGATGGTGTGAATTGGTCAGCTCATCAAATAGGTCAGGACGTGTTCATGAAATTGAATGATATTGCTTGGTCGGGTACCCAGTTTGTCGCAGTCGGAGACCATGATTCGATTTTGACGAGTCATGATGGCGTCTCGTGGACAGTTGTATCGTATGACGAGACAGCGATATTAAATTCAATACAAAGTGTTGTTTGGTCAGGAGATGAATTTGTTGCTGTCGGAGGACGTGGGTTTAGTGGTGCTAGGCTCATCACGAGCGCCGATGGTGTAACTTGGACGGAAGAGAGTACTATAACGACTAGTGGTTTAAGCTTTCAGAGTGAATTCAAAAATATTTCCTTCAATGGAGATCAATTTCTCATATTGTCTGAATTGGACAATTACATTTATATTAGCGACGATGGTGATCACTGGGCTAGCTATGAATATGATATCGATCGTGGTTTGTGGCGTAGCCACTGGACCGGTACAAACTACATTGCAGTAGGTAATGGTGTCGTGGCTTCCAGTGGTGACGGCATATCCTGGACGGAGCAAATGGCCATGACGGAATATCCTTTGCTCGGTGTTGCTTCTTCCGATGGGCAGGTCGTTGTTGTGGGAGATGTTGGCAATATCTTTTCCATTAATTACTAATCATGTGAATTGTTGCCCCCCCACAAGGGGGGGCAAATATGCCTGATATCGTAACGAGGTCGCTTCCGTTGTACGCAACGGCTTATCCATGTCACTGTTGACCATGTGCATAAGCACAACCGCAGCACCCGTCTATCAAAGCTGAATACTGGAGCCCGGGTACGCTTGAAATATCCGTCTACCCGCCCCCAATATGATTCAACATCTCGGATTTCCGGTTATTTCCGCCCTCTTCTGCTCCTTTCCAGGCCTTTCGACTTAATTCAGGCAACGAGCCGCCAGGCAACCTGTTCTTCTAGTGCTGTGTCGAGAAGTGTAAAACCCGTAGCTATGCCGACCAGTCCTAATCAGTCGAGGCCCGCGCTGCCTTTGGGACTGATGGTAGAGACCCGCAGGCGGCCTTCCAATACTACGTATGCGCCCGATGCCCGCTGTCCTTGCAGGATGACCCTATCCTGCGATTTGCAGTCTACGTATTGGGTCATTGTATAGAGCAGCTACTGGCCTTTGGGGCTCAATCTCTGGTAGAGCAGGAAACGGCTGATGGGATCAACGTGCTTGTCCATAAAACGCGCTCTTTAATGCATTTGTCGGGAATTATAAGCGGGGAAGCGGGAATGCACGAGAGCCCATCTTCCACGGGCGGTGAGCTACGCCTCGGCGCGGTTCTTCTCGAGCTGTTCCAAGTGTCTTTTGCCCCATTTTTCCAGTTCGTCTAGGATGGGCTTCAGTGTTTTACCGAACTCTGTCAAGCTGTATTCCACGCGCGGAGGTACTTCGGCGTAGACGGTGCGTTGTACGATGCCGTCCTGTTCCAGTTCACGCAGCTGTTTGGTGAGCATCCGCTGAGTGATGTTTGAGACCTCGCGATGCAGTTCGTTGAAGCGTTTGGTGCTCTCCAGATGATAAAGAATTACCCCTTTCCATTTTCCACCGATGGCGGCAATAGCAGCCTCCACATAGCATTTGAAGCAGGCGCCCCGGTTTTTCTCTGTCATAGGAAGACTCCTTTAGTATACATTTTGTAAGTATGATACATTTTAGTGCGTACTTGTTTTCTGATATGGTGGCTCCATAATTATCCTGTCACAAAAAACAGACGAAAAGGAGCCCCAATGACACACCCGATACTTCAAGACATGGCGTGGCGCTACACCACCAAGCGATACGACAAAACGAAGAAGGTTTCGCAGGAAGATATGGACGTATTGCTGGAAGCCCTCCGCCTTTCGGCATCGTCCATCAATTCCCAACCCTGGAAGTTTATTGTGCTTGAGAGTGATCCGGCAAAAGAGCGGATGGCGCGCGCCCTTGGTGAAAATTTTCAGTTTAACCTGCCTGCGGTTGCGGACAGTTCCCATGTAATTCTCTTTGCCCACAATACGGGCTATCAGCGCGAGGATTATGCAGAGGTTGTGGACAATGGCGTCGAGGATGGGCGTACGGAAGCGGACAAAAGGGAAGAGGCCTTTGCACCTTTTGTATTCGCTGAGATGAACACGGATGAGAGCGGTGACACGGGAATCTGGACGCGTGCCCAGCTTTATATTGCGCTGGGGAATGCATTGCATGCGTTGGCGCGATTGAAGATTGATTCCACTGCCATGGAAGGCATTGACGCCGATCTTGTCGGAAAAGAGTTTGCCGATGAATTGGGCGGCTACCGCTGCGATCTGGCATTGGCTATCGGTTATCGCGACACGCAAGAGGACTACAATGCGAGGCTCCCCAAGTCGCGCCGCCGTCCGGAGAGTGTGTTCGTTAAGCTATAGTGACGTGGTCAAGGGTTTTGTTACACCCCAGTTAAGCAACTAGCCTGTTGCTGTTGCTCTGGTGTTTTGTCTTCGGTTTCCTGATGAATACGGCCTTTGCCACGTTTGGCCGGTGTCACTTCAGTATGGTATTGGCTGTTGGGTGCGAACACGCCGTGGAACCGGGTCAGGTTTACTCTCGGTTTCGGCACCAGTGCAGCCAGCTTGGCGATGAAGTCCAACGGCGCAAAGATGACGTGCGTGGTGCCATCGCTGTAGGGCGTTTGAGCTGAATCGCTCCTGCGTATCCATGCGCCCGCGACACTCGTGAATCCATTCACGTCGTACCGGATATTCCCTGAGGGTGTCGGTGACAGCCATTTCTCTGATACCACTGGTCTGGTGAACCGGGTCTAATGAGAGAAAAGCCGCGAATGCTCGCGAATCACCGCAAAATAGCGTAAATGTTATTAGAGCCTGTTTTGCGGTGATTCGCTGTATTGCGCAAGCATTTGTGGTTAATCCCACCACCCTGACTACCCTAGGGCGGCGAACTGGGCTATTTCCACTTCCAGAGGTAGGGGTATTTCGCCAGATTCTCTCGGATGGCAGTTTTTTGCAGCGCCTTGGCATCTTTGATGTTCAAAAAAGAGCCTATGGAGACCACATATTTGCCCTGATCTTTCACATCCGACACTATCCGCGCATTATAACCTCGCTGCTTCAGAACTTCTGCTTGGCGCACCGCATCCCGCGCCTCATCATGGGAGCCAACAATCACAAACCAGGCGTTTGAGATCTTGCCAGAGATGCCATACCAGATCAGGCTGCCTGTGGATGGACTGTCATGCTTGCCAATCAGCATGTTCTCATCCGCATGGGCACTGCCAATCAAGAATGACAAAACATCCTCAACAAAATAGGAGGTAGTCGGTTGCCGCAGGATAGCGGCCGATTCCCGCCCCCCCAGTTCGCTCTGCAGTTCGTTGATCTCCTGTTTCGCCTCATTGAAGTTGTTCGCATTCAAGGCGCCGACCACCAGTGCCGGGGCCATCAGACCAAGCTGAAAGGCCTTCTTGTAATCACTCTCTGAGTTGACGAACACCACAAACGCACCCAACGCCATCAAACCAGCGGCCTTGATCAAGTAACCGATGATTATCGCTGGAACCAGCACCTCCACAATCAGTGAGGCATCGACACTGACCAGGCTCACCAGTAATGGTGTAATTCCCGCTATTGCACCAATTGAGCAACCAATTTTAATTTCCCGAGTCATTGCAGTTCTCCGAATCTGGTAAACAGAGGTTAACCGGTTGAATAAATCCCTTTATGGACTACTGCATTCGTTATATTTTTATTCAGCTGTTGTGCTCTATGAGGCACCAACAAGCAACGATTTTCCCGACCTCCTATCTATAGAATTAGATGAGTTTTTTAATTCCTACCAGAGAACTATTCACATCGACACCTGGCCTGCAAAATGCTAGACAAAGGCCGACAAAAGTCTGACAACCCCTTTATAGATCTCTGAATTTGAGGAAGTTTTTAATCGCTTAGGGAGCCTAAATCAATTTCTATGCTATGATTGCGCGCTCGATTCCAACTGGCCTAGCAAACCCATTGATCAACTGACATGCTCAATCAACTCAGCGACAGATTACTCAAAAAAGATTGGTCTGAGGAGACCATAGATCAGTTGGTTGGTGACTATAAAAACCTCTATCACGCCTATGCCGATGATCCTCAAGTACGCCTCAATGCCGCTTCTGGTGGCGTGGGCACGGCACTGTTGATCGAACTACTCAAAGCAGGCGAGATCAACGGCGCACTGGTCTGCAACACCCGGGTTGAAGCTGGAAAAGTGAGGGCTCACTTCAAAATTGCCACCACCCAGCAGGAGATTGTTGAGGCTCAGGGCAGCAAGTACGTCGAGACCGCTTTTATGAAAGAGGCACTGCCTCTGATTCGCGAGTTTGATGGAAAGGTCGCCGTGGTTGGGTTGCCCTGCGACATTGCCAACCTGAGTCGTTGGGTCGCCAAAGACACTGTTTTAGCCGCCAAGTTGAGACTAACCATCGCTTTGGTCTGCGGCCACAACTCAAGAACCGAACTGATCGATGGTATCACCGTGAAACTGGAAAATCTGAGTGGCGCCAAACTGCAAAGCTATCGCTTCCGTCGAGGCCACTGGCGCGGCCAGTTGGAGGCAGGGTTTGAAAACGGCGCAACCATTCACAAACCATTTTCCTATTTCAGCCTGTATCAAAATCTGTTCTTCTTTGCGGAAAAGAAGTGCCTGGTCTGTCACGACCATTTTGGCTACCAGGCCGATATCTCTCTGGGTGACGTGTGGGCCTATCGATTCAAGGACGACCCGATCAAAAAGACCGGCGTGATCGTTCGCACCAGCCAAGGAGAGCAGGCTTGGCAAGCCGCTCTGAAGAACCAGAAAATCATCAGCACAGATCTTCAGATCACCGATATTCTAGACGGGCAGGCCAGAGCCGCCCCCTATCACTACAATGTCAGCGCTCGCAGTCGTGTGGCTCACCTGTTTGGTTATAAGATACCGGACAAAACCAACGCGCCAGTCTCATGGCACCAGTGGATCAGCGCCTTTACGGCGCTCTTCAACATGCGCTGGAGCGAGAGCAAACGCTGGCAAGGTCTGATTTTCAAACTACCCAGACCGATACTCAAACTCCTTCTCTACTTTCGCAAAGGACTCGAATCTCTGCCATGAAGTCTGTTTCAATCATCGCCGCAACAATCAGTGGTAACCGCGGCGCCGAAGCCATGCTGACCACCACCATCGGCGAGATACGCCAACGCTATCCTGATTGCCATTTCAATGTCTATTCGTACTATCCGACAAAAGATAGAGCCTTAGTTAGTGATCGGAATATTTCCATTTACAGCGCAACACCCTTGAGTATTGTGACACTACTGTTTCCCTTTTCAATACTCTACGGGATCTGTAAATTTCCTCTTTTAAATAAATTACTGAAGCTGTTTCCATCTGCCATAAAGGCTCTCGACACATCGGATCTACTCCTTGATCTAGCCGGCGTCGCTTTCATCGATGGAAGGGAAAAATTTCTCCCCTACAATGTACTAACTCTTGCACCTGCGTTTATTCTTAAGACACCTGTGATTAAGTTATCCCAGGCATTAGGTCCATTCGATAATCGATTCAATCGAATGCTTGCCGTACCCACCTTAAAACGATGCCAACAGATCTTTGCTCGAGGTCAGGGCACCCATCAGAATCTCAAATCAATTGGTTTACATAATCTTTTTCCAACACCTGTCTCAGATGTGGCATTTTTGCATCAAGCAAAATACAGCCTCACTGATGAAAACCTAGACAAAGTCTCTCAGCTTTCAGAAAAGCTTCGCAATGAAACAAAAAGAGTCATCGGAATCTGCCCAAGTAGTGTTCTTGCAGCAAAACTTCACGATGGAAACAGCCATTACATTGAGAGTCTTATCGAGCTTTGTAACAATTTAATATCTCAAGGATTCACCATACTGCTGTTTCCCAACGCCACACGTGCAGATCAAGAGGTGAAGCTAAGAAACAATGATCTTCCGGTAATCAAATTGATTCACGATCGATTAATTGCAGATAACTTGCAGTCTCAATCAGTCATCTACTCTGTATCCTTTGATATAAACACCAACGGCATCAAACAGCTAATGCAAAGCTGTAAGATTGTTCTCGTGTCAAGATTTCATGCAATGATTGCAGCACTCTCATCACAACAACCTGTGATTGTGATTGGATGGAGCCACAAGTATCAAGAGGTCATGGAGACTTTCGAACTAGGTGAATCAGTTTATGATTTTAGTCAAATAGAGATGGACAAGTTAATTTCAGCAATAAATCTGAATATTAACGCTTATGATGCCATAGTACGCAATCTCAAAAAGCACAAACAAACCATACTGGAGTCTTCCAGCCAGCAGTTTCAATATCTTTTCAATATAATTGAACAAAAGTAGTTGTGAAAGATAAGATAAAAACCATACTTAAATCTATCTGGTGGGTCTCTGTACTCATCTTTATTGGCATTTTTCTCTATAAAAATCTTCATGTCACTGCAGAAATTCTTAGAAGACTACCAATCTCAATCCTTCTCATATCTTTTTTTGCGATATTTATTTCGAAGCTTTTATTGGCTCTGATGATGAAACTTGCATTAGAGCATTTTCAGGTAAACCTCTCATATTTGAAGTGCTTCAACATCTACAACATAACTCAGTTGGGCAAATACATTCCTGGATCAATATGGCAATTTGTTGGCAGGTTTACGCTTTACCGAGAAGAGGCAATCAGTAACAGCAAGATAAGAGACACACTATTACTCGAAACTTTCTGGGTTGTTTTCAGCGCACTGATCATAGGCGCCACGCTGATCCTATTCAAGAAAAGTAATCTTTTCATTCAACTTTTTTCCATGTTGAAT
Source organism: Candidatus Thiodiazotropha sp. (assembly GCA_037382205.1). Classification (GTDB taxonomy): domain Bacteria; phylum Pseudomonadota; class Gammaproteobacteria; order Chromatiales; family Chromatiaceae; genus Thiodiazotropha. The sequence goes on along the minus strand of JARRQD010000035.1, from coordinate 13,924 downwards.
GGCATAAAAACAATTACAATCCTATTAATAATCATTTCAACGGTTTTTGTTGCCCTATGGTATCGATATAGAAGAGTATCGCTCAACTACGTTAAGCAGTTTTTATTTACATATAAATCCGTCATAGTTGCGGTATTTATCTGGGCAGTCCTTGGCTACTCCTTTTGGATAACACTCTCACCCTATACTACAGAACAGATCTCATTGATATACATCATAGGCCTCTATGCACTAAGTTACGCAATTGGCTTTAGCGTCCCTTTTGCACCAGCTGGCTTAGGGGTTCGGGAGGCAATTCTGGTTGCTGGATTGATTACTTATACAGACATGAATACAGCAATTGTATTAGCTGCAATTAATCGATTGTTATATATAATATGCGAAATCATTTTACTTCTGATTTCTTCAGTGACGAAATCAACCATCAAACAGTAAACAGCTGCATAAGAAACGGAACCCTCAAGTACGTTACCGAGTTTCCTAAGTAATCACGCTGAACAATGAAACTTAGAGCCGGGGAAATAAATAATCATCCAATCTTGCTTGTCTTTTGCCCGGCTTGGTTGTTGCACAAAGGGTCACATAGAGCGGCTATGCTCCCCTTTGTGCGCCTAGAATCTGGAATGAAATCCAGCGCAATCTTTGGATGATGATTTATTTCCCCGACCCTTACTCACCAAGAATTTGCTCACCAATAACTCTGAATGACTTCTTTACATTTTCTGGTAGATTACGAGCACCAAGCTGGGCAGGATGATCAACCCCACCAGGCCAGATATATCCGGCTAACGCAATTACATCTGGATCTGAAGAGGCAATATCATAATAGCTGAAAAGCATATTCTCAATATCTTCTGGTTTAATCCCAGCCTCAATCTGATAGTGTGGAAACCATTGTGTACTTGCAACAACCACTATCTTTTGATCATCGCGAGTCCGCGCGGCACGCACTGTCTCAAGATCATCGAGCCACGCCACATCCTCGGCAGGATTTTTTGTATTATAACGATCGAAACCGATCCAATCGAGCTTTTCAGGTACTTGCATTTGATCAACAACTGGATGTGCTTCTATGATAAAAGTTGTTAGATTTGGCAAAGAATCTTTAACGATATTGACAGCCTGAACGAGCTCTTCATGCTTAAGACCATTCCACACTGGCTCATCAACAACATACAGAGCAGCAATGTAATCCGGTATAAGATAGTTACTGTTTTGAGCTACAAAATCCAACCAAAGCGTTTTGGCATTTGGTTGTAACTTCAGCCTTTCGCCACTAGGACTGGAAGCGTCCTCTGAGCGTTCAAATAGTATCTCTTCAATATTCAGTACCGCCTTTACGCCTACTCGACTGAAATCATAAATTCTATTACCAATAAAAGCATCCGGTGAATAAACACACATTTGAGCCACATTGGTAAATCCTGAGATTTCATCTACATAGTTGGTTTTTGTAGTATTGTCATTGGGGTCATCCCAACCACAATCGACAAGAGCGAAACCAAAATATTGAAGGCTATTTTTTTCTTGATAAGTTCCGTTTGTATTTGATGTAGTGTGTTGGCCGCATCCCACCAAACAAGCAAGCACGATCCATATAGGCGATATTGACTTTACTGCAAACATTATGATTTCCGATCCATGGATTACATAGGCACTTCAAGAACATACATATCCACTATAAATACTTAGATACTTAATAACTAACCAGTGACTCAAAGTCGACTTAGTATCATCCACAAAAATTCTCATTTAAAATCATATGGTACAGATATAGCGGAATATTACATACAACCAGGAAGAAGGGGATGCACAAATAAAATTAAATTACCTTGAGGTCGATCACAATACACACACCAACCCTCATTAACCAATCCCACATCTGCCAGCATCTACAATACAAAAAAATTAGATCTATTAAGCGGTACAGACTTTAAACCTGTTTGATTAAGCTGATACAATCAATCAGCAAGACAGGACAAGGCCCATACCACTAGGTTAGCATGGCATGATCACATAAAACGATTCTCGATGTAAACTCTGAAACTATACTGTGATAACTTTAAACGTCATCTCAGATGATGCCACCCCAAGCAGTAATCTTATCCATACATCAGATACAAATCCTACAAAATTACTTTCTGTCTAGCCAGGCGCCACATAGGCGACGGGTAAACACACCTAATCATTTGGGATCATACGTGTGGGACCCGCAGCCAAGCAACTGAACCAGGAGTACTAATCAACCATAAGAATTACGACACCAGGGCTACAACAATGGCTCAGATCAAGGCGCGGCTCGCCGGCAATGGCCAGCCCCACGCAGAATGCAGGAACGAGGTAACTCAAGCTTGCTGAGGTTTGAGGGTAATCAAGAAACTATTGATTCTGAGATCTTACCCAGTGTTTTTATTATCATTAGCCAGCAAAGATCTGTAGGCTGTTTATACAACTTTATTCTCAGCTACTGCGACTCGCAGCCCTTCTCGAGTTCTCAACATCGCCGATGGCAGGGCGTCAGAGTGGTTGACTTGGGTGTTTTCCTTGTCTTTTTGCCAATTTGTCAAACCCAATTCCCATGGACGACTTGTAGACACCTATTGCAACACAGGCTGCTCTCATTGAACAGTTTTGATCGCCCTCACATTGAACCGCTCCAACCTGAATTCTGTGCTAAATGTCCTGAGTTTTGACATTTTGTCACCAATTAACCAGATACAGTGATAATATCATCATAATCAGATGACCAAATTAACTATGCCCTTACTTACTTCAGCTGTAAATAAACCATGAAACTTACACTTAAGTATTACCCATATGCGCTACTAATTATACTCTGCTTGATTCTACTGGGCGCAAATCCATTCAATGGAGAAACTGTTGCGCCAACTGATCTTCTGGTCAATCAAAGTGGCTGGAGAAATAGCGATATTGATGTCAAAACCATTCACCCTATAAGATCTGATATTCTTGATGCCAGACTTCCCAGGTGGATTCAAGCAAAACACTCTATCAGGCGTGGAGAAATTCCGATTTGGAATCCCTATCCAATTAATGGAATACCAGGAATTCAGTGGCTTCCTGCAGCAATACTAACGCCATCTTTCGCCATGTTTGCGATCATTGAGGACGATGCTACTGGTTACTATTTCAGTATGCTGATCAACTTACTGATCGCTGCTCTCGGCTCCTATTTACTCTTATATACTTTTACTAAAAATACCTATGCAGCACTCTTTGGCTCAATAGTATTCTGTTTTTCCGGTTTTCATTCTGCATGGTTTTTTTGGGCTCATGTAACGACAAGCATCTGGATTCCCTGGGTACTCCTATTCACTTATCAGTACCTGACAACCCAACAGCTTAAATACCTACCACGCCTTTCACTCGTCATTGCACTGCTTATTTTTGGTGGTTTCCCAAGTATTGTTGTCTATACTTTTATTGCCACTACTATGTTGGTTATCGCACACCTGCAATGGGGAAATGGTGTTCGTAGTGTAGCGTCCAACAGTTTTTCTCTCATTGGTTTTTCTATCCTTGGATTTTTGATACCAATATTCGCGATCTACTCACTTTATGAGATGCTGGAGTTTACACAAGCATCCACATGGAGAAGTGGGGGCACACCACTAAATGTAAATCACTTACAAAAATTTATAACTCCGATTGGGCACAAATATGGTGATGTAGAGCGCACATTTTACGTAGGCCTTATTCCATTAGCCCTATCGCTCTTGGTCATACCACTCGCATTTTTTAAAAAACTGACCAAAAATATGCTGTTGGGCATCGTGTTACTTATATTAACGACCACGCTTGCTTTCGGTATTATTCCTCAGGATTTTGTCAGAACGCTTCCAACTTTCAATAATAACAATTGGGGAAGAATTACCATACTGATCGCATTAGCATTTTCAATTATCTCAGCTGAGATTCTCGCTGCGATTTTCAAATCAAAAACAACCCGGAAATTCCCACCCTCTCTCGTGTTTCTCGTTGCGATCTCACTCGTTCTGGTTCAGTTTTTCGACACAAAACGCCTTTTCAATGACTTTAACGGCGCTGTTCCTGCAGAGACCTTTTTCCCCACAACACCTACAATTACATATGTAAAAGAGAATCTTGCACCCCTTCAGAGCGTCATTGCGGACCGCAGCTATCTGATATCTGGAGTACTCGCAAACTATGGCATCTCAGAGTGGTTTGCTCACGGCTTTAGAACACTCAATGAGATTAATCTATTGAGGTCAGAAGTTGCTATTGAGCCATTCAGTTCACCCACTTCTGCAATACTAGAATGCGGTACAATTTCCATGCAGTCAAATGCGATCACACTGCTTGGAATACGATATATTATATGCAGCAAAATCCTTATCGATGGGAAACTTAAGGAACTTGTAGCTCGCACTTCAGGTGAAAAATCGACGCCATCGAAACTTATCACTCAAGCTACGCCTATCACGCAGTATTTCTCTGCCGGTGCAGATGTGTCTACTGACATTATTTCCATACGTATAGCGACTTACCGCCGAAAAACCTCCCATGCTGATTTAATATTAAGTATCTATAATCAAAACACACTGCTTGGTCGTGCAAGAGTTGCAGCACATACTATCGGGGATAACGATTGGGTCGATTTTGTGTTTCCAGAAAGAATTAATCTGTCAGGCAGTGGTAACCGCATGGTGCTTGAAGCAGAGTCTGTTGAGCAAAATGGAAAATTGAGCGCTTGGCTCTACCCAGTTGATGAAGGCCCAACTTATCTCGAACAAGCAGGAAAAAGACAAAATTTAGTCTTAGCCGCAAAAATCTTTCGCTCTCAGACCCCACAGGATCTTAAATATAAATACTATAATTTAGAGCCAGGTATCGATATCCTTGAAAATAAAAATGTGCAAGGTAGCGGTTATTTTTTAGCGAGACTCGATAAAACCGCAAAGCCTGACTTCAAACCGGTTACACTCAAAAAATACACCTTGACAAATCTCGAATTTGATTACACAGGTAATGAATCCGGCTGGGTGATACTCCCCCTACGTTTCTACCCTGGCTGGAAGGCCTATGTAAACAACTCGCCCGTTCAAACACAGAGCTTTTTAGGCATGATGCCTGCCATACCCGTTGAGTCCGAGGACCAAATTAGCTACAGATATCAACCAAAATTGCTTTTTTACTTAGCTTTTCTTAGTCTTACAGCACTAATAATAACCATAATTTTGGCTTTTTCATTACGCAACAGATAAAATAGGCATACCTTAAGTTCTTAATAAAATGAATAAAGCACTAACAAAATTTCTATACATTTCCGTTATCATACTGTTAACACTACAGGCCTGCGGCCAAAAGGGCCCGCTACAACAAGCAGACAAGTCAACAATATCTTCTGCTGAGAACGCAGAATTATGAAACTCAATTTCACCAAAATGCATGGCCTTGGTAATGATTTTGTTGTAGTCGATGCAATTAATCAGGAATTTACATTAACGAGCGATATCTGTTGCCATATTGCAGACAGGCGATTTGGCATTGGCTGCGATCAGATTTTGTTGGTCGAACCAGCAAAATCACCAGACACCGACTTTCATTTTCGAATCTTCAATGCTGATGGCAGCGAAGCAGGAGCCTGCGGAAATGGTGCTCGATGCTTTGCCCAATTCATCAAACACAACGGACTCAGCGAGTCTCAAACTGTCCGAGTCAGCACCAGCTCAACCTCGATCATTCTGAGATATGTGGAGGATAACCAGATCGAAGTTGACATGGGCATGCCCTCATTTGCCCCAGCAACCATCCCCTTTATTGCAGATCAACAGGCCGACCAATACCCCCTGGAAATCAAGGGTGATGTATATACGATCTGCGCAGTTTCAATGGGGAATCCCCATGCTGTATTGATGGTTACCGATACTGATCTCGCACCTGTGGAACAACTCGGGCCGCTGATCGAAAACCATCCACGCTTTCCTCAACGAACCAATGTGAGTTTTCTACAGATAATCAATTCAAGGGAAACAAAACTTCGGGTTTTTGAAAGAGGCTGTGGCGAAACCCTGGCTTGTGGCAGTGGGGCTTGTGCTGCAATTGTCGCTGCTCACCGACTCGGATTACTGGATGAGGAAGTTGTAGTACATCTACGCGGCGGGGATCTTGTGATAAAGTGGAGCGGACCCGGTAGTACCGTACTCATGAGAGGCCCAGCTGAAACTGTGTTTGAAGGAGCCATCGAGATATGAACCGTAAAGCCCCCCAAGAGCCCATCAAGGCTGAGGGCACCGAACAGCAGATTGCAGACTATTTGCGTAACAACCCAGGTTTTCTGACTCAATGCCCTGAACTACTGGCAGAACTTGAGATACCCCATCAAAGCGGTGATGCCGTTTCTCTGATTGAGCGACAGGTGGAAGCACTGCGCGCACAACTTAAAGAGTCCCAGCAACAGCTGGCTGGCCTGGTTGAGGTAGCCAGAACCAACGAACAACTTCAAATACGCATGCATCGCCTTACCCTGGAGCTCATCGACGCAGCAACCTTTGAAGAGGTGATGAATGCTTTAGAGGATGAACTACATGATGGCTTCAAAGCAGACGCAGTGGAGTTGAGACTCTTTTCTGCCAGCCAGATCGACGACCATTTGCAGGACTCTTTAAACGACCAGTTCGCAACATTTGAACAATTTTTCTCACAAAACCAGCCAATTTGCGGCAAGATGCCTCAACAGCAACTGGATTACATCTTCGGTACAGAGGGCGATCGCATCGCCTCGACAGCCCTGATTCCGCTGAAGAGCGATGGGGTACTCGGACTGCTCGCCATCGGCAGCTGTGACCCGGATCGGTTCGCCCCAGACCATGGCACAGAGTTTCTCACCCGGCTGGGTGAGATCATCAGCAGGACACTTCAGGCCGTCTCTCTCCCCGGGATATAAAGCTGGATGGCTGCGCCGACTCGCCAGCAGATCAGCCACTGGGTCGATCTATTTCTCGACCATCTGACCCACGAGCGGCGTCTCTCTCCGCGCACCCGTGAAAGCTATGCCCGAGATCTGCAAGCGGCAGCCGCTTGGTTGGAGCAGCAGCAGATCCCCAGTTGGGGCCACTTCACTCAGCAGCAGGTACGCCACTATATCGCCAGCCGGCATCGTCAGGGCTACTCCCCCAAGAGCCTGCACCGAGAGCTCTCCAGCCTGCGATCTCTCTACAACTATCTACTCCGAGAAGCGCAGGTAAAGGCGAATCCGGCACTGGGTGTCAGGGCACCAAAGGTGCGTCGTAAGCTACCCACCACTCTGGATGTAGATCAGCTCAACCAACTGCTCTCTATCGACGACGACACCCCAACTGGCCTCAGAGATCGGGCAATTATGGAGCTGTTCTATTCTTCAGGCTTGAGACTTGCCGAGCTGATCGCTCTGGATATCAGCCACATCGACCTCAATGAGCAGATCGTTGAAGTCACCGGTAAAGGCTCAAAAACTCGCCTGCTGCCGGTGGGCCGCCAAGCTGTCGATGCGATCACTGCATGGCTGAAAGTTCGAGGACAACTTGCCGGATCGGAGGAGACAGCTCTGTTCGTCGGCGTACGGGGCAAACGCATCAGCCGCAGCACCATCCAGAAACAACTGCATGAGTGGTCGGTTCGCCAAGGGGCGCCAAGAAACATCCACCCTCATCTGCTGCGCCACTCTTTCGCCAGCCATCTGCTGGAATCCTCTGGGGATCTGCGTGCTGTGCAGGAGCTGCTGGGCCACGCCAATATCAGCACCACCCAGATCTATACGCATCTCGATTTTCAGCACCTGAAAAAGCCCTCAGACTGACGATTTTGCGAAGATAAATCCTGGTCTCAGCCAATAGACCACCAGCGGCAGCACCATCATGGCGATGAATACATCCATGATCAGCGCCTCTGAAATATAGAGGCTGACCGACCAGAGGTTAGCCAGCTCAGTATTCATCAGCGGAATGAAACTGCCCAGCAGTACCACCATGGAGATGACAATGGCCGACCCGGTGCTCTCCAGGGTGTTCTGCAACGCCTGCCGCCAATCCCTGGCCGAACCCTGAATCTCCTCTCTCAGCCGGGAGACCATGTAAATCCCGTAATCAACTCCCAGCCCCATGGCGATACTCAACGCGACCTGGACATGGAAGGCAAGATTGGCCGACCACTCCTTGATCGAAGTCATATAGGCGCCCAGCCCATACTGAGTCATCAGGGTGATGAAGCAGAGGTTGATCAGGATCAACGCGATGGTCCAGGAGCGGAACATGATCAGGGTCATCAGAAACACCGTCAGCGAGGTGGCCACCGGGGCGTTCAACCACTCTTTGAAAGCCACATCCCGGGTGGCTTCGGTGACCCCCAGAAAACCGCCAATCGCGGCTTTGTCGGTCATCGAGTGATCGGTGGTCACCCGCTGCTCAGGCTGCTCACCCTTAGCCGCTATGACCACCTCTTCACCCGCCTCCACCCCGACTTTGATCAGCGCCATCCCCGGATCATCCTTATGCTCGCTCAGATAGCTCTGAATATCGAGGATGGTCTGATGGGTCAGTTTGGGATCCATGGTTTTGATAAATCCGACGATAATTCCCTCATCCCAGGTACGGGTGTTGACGAAGGCGTCCAACTCACCGCTTGCCGCGCTAACTTGCAACATGCCGTTATACAGCGGGATGATCGCCTGCGGATCGGGTAAAACGCCATCAGGCCCAGCCTGATAGGCATATCGGTTCTGCTGCATATGCTGCAGATCGGGTATTGCATAGAGATTCATATGCGCCATCGGCCGTGCCCCGACAGGGGCATTCAGCATCATGTTCAGGGTTTTCATGAACTGCACATAGGAGGTGGTATAGCCGATATGGGGATGGGCGCGCAGCCAATCCTCGAATGCAGACAGGGCCTGCACCACCTCGGCATTATTGAAAATACCCTGCGGCGGATCGATCATCTCATCGTAACACCGATCCGGCCCGATCACCCGCTCACCACGCAGATTCCAGGCATCCAGGCCACATTGGGGCAGGGTCCCCGCTCTGGAGCGAATCACGATATTGGCGGTAATCACCCCGGGCATCATCTGTGACAGAGCTTGCAGATCGGAGATCGCTTTGACCTCGCCACCATCACCAGTTAACTCACCCAGCAGATAGTGATCCTTGTAGGCCGCCCTGGGGTAGTGGATCCCCTTCTCGACTCCCGGCATGATGTCGAACTCATCCTGTATGCGGGCCACTTCCGGATCGACCCGTCCCGCTGTCCCGGACAGCAGCGCCGAGAAGCCTTTGTCGAGTTGAGCCATCGAAGCAGAAGTCAGCCAGATTGCGATCACCCCCACCACCGGAAGCCATTTCATCGGCCCAGTAAGCAAGCGGGTCACCCCTTTGGCCAAACGGCGCTCCCAGCCCCGCTCATGCCTTCTGTCACGAACTTTTGGCGGGAAACTCACCATCATAAGAGGAATCAGGGTCGTGGTGGTGAGTATCAGGGTCGACATGCCAAAGATACCGAAGTAGGCATAAGCCTTGTAGAAAGAGATGTCGATGAATGAAATGGCAAAGAATCCATGCAGATCGGTGCCGATGGAGAGTGCTGCCGGTACCACCGTATGACGAATCGAGGTGAATGCCGCCTGCTGAGGATCCTGAGTGGCATGCAACTCCTGCATAAAACGGCGGGTGATCTGAATCGAGTGACCAATCCCGATCGCCAATAACAACATCGGCGTCAGCGCCATCATCGTGGTAAGCTTGAACTGAGTATAGCCCATTAGCCCAAGAGTCAGAATGATGGTCATCCCCACGCCCACCAAGGGCAGTACAGCACAGCTCCAGTGGCGGAACTCATACCACAGCACCAAAAGAATGATCAGCAGGGAAATGGCGAACAGCCAGGCCTTATCCCATAGCTCCTCAACCATCGAAGCCAGAAAATAGGGCTCACCGGAGATATAGAACTCCACCCGGTCACCATATCTGGCCCGGTAGTCCCCCATCAACTGGCGAACCTCTGCAATCCATGCCAGGTGGTGCTGTTTCAGCTGATTGTCGAAATCGCCGATGATGAAGGTACCGGTTGCCCTGCAGCGGTTATGTACCCTGCCGATCGACGCATTGGAGATCAGCCCGTCCGCCGCCATGATGTGACACTTCTCACCCTGAGCATCCTGGTAGTAGAGCAGCAGTGGTTGCAGCACAATGTGCTTCTCCAATCCGGCCCGCAGATAGTTGATCTGATGCGGCTGCAATCGTGGATCGTCCGATAATCCACTGGCCGGCAATAGCCGACTGAAATCGAGACTGCCATTCGGGGTAATGCCCAGATTGCGTAACTTTGATGAGGGCAGACCAACAAAATTGTTCACATTGGCAAACGAGAGTTCGCTCACATCCCGGTAGAAGGCCTCAACCATCTTGATGAACCAGGGCTGGTAGATATCGCCCTGCTTCAGTTTCAAACCCCAGACCATCAGATTGCCCATACCATAGGTTTGGTCACTGTAAAGATTGGTAGCGATATAGGGGTTGGAGAGGGGCAGCAGGGAGTCCGGGTCGTTGCGCAAATTGACCTGATTGATATAAAACAGGGCTGTCAGAGTTGCCGCAAACAGCAGCACAATGGTCAAACGGCGATGTCTGAGCACAAACCTGGCGTAGTCTGCAGCATAGTCCCGCTGCTGTGCGCTCATCAGCAGAAAACCTCAAGTTTCGCGACAGACTGATGCCGACTGGGCCGATGCTTAATTTGCATAACTCTGCAGGGTCTCTTCAGACCAGAAACTGTCATCCAGATCCGTATTCAGAGAGATGGTACTGCGGGGAACGAACACCATACTGTCCTTCCCATCCTGATGGCTGATGGCATAGATATAGCGGGGATAGCTGATTCGTGGGTCAGGCTGATCAAGTGACTGCCAATCCACTGAAACGGTTTTTATTTTTTTGCCTTTTTTGTAGTAGACCGTCCGATAGACTGCAAAGGTTCGCTGATCGATGTCACTGATATGGTAGTCATACCACCAGTTCTTAAATCGGGTTGTACTCTTCAATCGATAGACCGATTTGCCGATGTGGGCACACTGGGGACCAGGTAATCTCAGGGTATAGCGGCTCTTCTCCCAGGGTTCAAGCTGCATCGCCTCCAGGCAGTTCTCAATCTTGCCCAAACCGAGCAGCTCATGCACCTCATCCTCCGGGGTTCTCAGAACCAGCTCGCCATAGGTCAGGTTGGTGCCGAACCAGACATCTTCATAAGAGGGCTCATTGATACGCCGGATCTTGCGCAGTGCCGGCAACCACATGGAGATGGTGGCGGACTTCTGCTGATCCGTATAGCGGGTCAACAGCACCCCGGTACCTTTCGTCTTGCCGGATGTCAGGATCGCCATTTGCTGGGATTTGATCGATGCATCGGCGGGACTATTGTTGACAAAGGTGTCGAAGGTCTGCACGCCGGGTTTACGCCCCTCAGTACGCATCGCCAAAGGCGCACGATTCACCACCACCGAAACATCCCGCCCCTGGCGCCGGCTCAGTGCGTTCTCCAACAAACCACCATGGGCCGCGCTATAGGCTTGTTGAGCAATTTCAAGCGCATCGCTCAGAAGCTGAGGTTGATGCGGCAACTTTCCTGCCAAGAGTCCATCACAATACAACCAGATCAGACCGGCCAGAAGACAATAGGAGCATTTTCTGTACATAACCCAGACTCTGCCATGGATGACCACGGCAGACAAGCGAGTGAAATTCCTAATCATGTTGCTTCCTGTAGACAGCCAGCGATGGGGAGATAAAAAGACCGAACAGCGATCACGCACTATCGAAATCCTTTGCGATGATTCAGATCAGCCCTAATAAGCGCTTTTTAGAGGACTCAAAAGGGAGAGCAAGCCTTCTCCCCTTTGGAAATCCCAAAATTCAGGCTCGCCCAAATCGTTACAGCCGATTTTTCACCAGCCCGCCCCTCAGGTACAATTACCGGCTCTCTTTACAAACATTCAGGATTGAAGTGGAAAATTTCAGAGGCACCACAATTCTCTCTGTCCGACGCGGCGGTAGAGTCGTAATCGGTGGAGACGGCCAGGTCTCCCTGGGCAATACGGTGATGAAGGGCAATGCACGCAAAGTTCGTCAGCTGCACAAAGGCAAGGTGATTGCCGGTTTCGCCGGCGCCACGGCAGACGCCTTTACCCTGTTTGAGCGGTTTGAGGGCAAACTGGAGAAACACCAGGGACATCTGACTCGCGCCGCCGTGGAGATGGCGAAAGACTGGCGAACCGACCGGGCATTACGCCGACTTGAAGCACTGCTCTGTGTCGCCGATGCCGAGGCCTCGCTGATCATTTCGGGAACCGGTGATGTGATCGAGCCGGAACACAGCCTGATGGCGATCGGTTCCGGCGGCAGCTTCGCTCAAGCGGCAGCCCGGGCTCTGTTGGACAATACGGAACTCAGTGCCCGCGAAATCGTCGAAAAGGGGCTTGGTATTGCCGCAGACATCTGTATCTATACCAACCATAACTTGGTACTGGAAGAGCTGGATAGCGAAGCTTAACCTGAATGAAACACGCATTAAGGCATATACTTGGCCGGTTAAAGCGCTCCCCTGTCGATAGGCAGTTGACCAAAAATGTGCTGAAGTGCCACGGCAGAGCTTAACATCCATATTCAGAACACCGCCTTGAGCAGGGACTGCAGAGGCCAAGGCGCAGTAAACACAGGCTTTATTTCATGTCGCAAATCACACCCCAACAGATTGTCGCCGAGCTGGATAAACATATCATCGGCCAGAACGACGCCAAACGTGCGGTCGCCATTGCGCTGCGCAACCGCTGGCGCAGGACTCAAGTGGATGAGACCCTGCGCAACGAAATCACACCGAAGAATATCCTGATGATCGGTCCAACTGGTGTCGGCAAAACTGAAATTGCCCGGCGCCTGGCGAAACTGGCCAACGCACCGTTCATCAAAGTGGAAGCAACCAAATTCACCGAGGTGGGTTATGTGGGTCGCGAAGTCGATTCAATCATTCGCGAGCTGGCCGATTCGGCGGTAAAAATGGTTCGCGAAGGGGAGTTGGAAAAGGTCTCCGAAGAGGCCAGCCATGCCGCGGAAGAGCGCATTCTAGACGTACTGTTACCGGCACCCAAGCCTACTGGATGGGACGACACAGAGACCAGTACCAGCGTTTCCAGCTCAACCCGAGAGAAGTTTCGCGAGAAGCTGCGCAGCGGCTCGATGGATGACAAAGAGATCGAGATCGAGGTCAATAGCGCACCGGTCGGTGTTGAGATCATGGCCCCACCAGGCATGGAAGAGATGACCAGCCAACTGCAGGGAATGTTTCAGAATCTGGGCAGTGGCAGAACCCGTCGGCGTAAACTGCGCATCAAAGACGCCTTCAAGGTACTCAGCGACGAAGAGGCGGCCAAACGGATCAATGAGGAGGATCTCAAGTTACGCGCCCTGGAGACCGTCGAGCAACATGGTATCGTCTTCCTCGACGAACTGGATAAGGTCACCAGCCGCGCAGAGACCAGTGGCGCCGATGTCTCCCGTGAAGGGGTGCAGCGGGATCTGCTGCCATTGGTGGAAGGCTGCACCATCTCCACCAAGCACGGCATGGTGAAGACCGATCACATCCTGTTCATCGCCTCTGGCGCCTTCCATCTCAGCAAGCCTTCGGATCTAATCCCTGAACTGCAGGGGCGACTACCGATCCGGGTCGAGCTGTCGGCACTCAACACCGAAGACTTCACCCGCATCCTCACCGAACCCGACGCCTCGCTGACCGAACAGTATCAGGCACTGCTGGAGACTGAGCAGGTTCACCTGGAGTTTACCCAGGGAGGCATCAAACGGATTGCGGAAACGGCCTGGCAGGTCAATGAGCGAACTGAAAACATCGGCGCTCGACGCTT
>JARRQD010000034.1:0-15058 GCA_037382205.1 Candidatus Thiodiazotropha sp. | reverse complement strand
ATGCGGGCGCCATCCCTGATCGTGGTGTGGTCACCTACGGCACCCACCAGGGCAAAGAGGTTCTGGGTATCCGACTGAATTTTGAAAAGCGCTACATCACCCTGGCGCCCATCGCTACCTTGATCGGTCTGGCCTTCAAGCTGGAAGACCCTCAGCAACTGCTCGGTGACAATCCATACCCTGGCATCACGGTTGCTCTGGTGCCGAGAGAGACACCCGGGATCAAGGTTGGCAAACGACACATGCCGCTGGATATCCCATTTCAAAATGGCCCGATCTATGGCCGGGATGTGTTTATCCCCATCGACTGGGTGATGGGTGGAGCCGAGGGGGCCGGACAGGGTTGGCGAATGTTGATGGATTCACTCTCTGAAGGCCGTGGTATCTCCCTACCCGCCCTATCAACCGGGGCCGGCATGACAGCCAGTCGTTATACCGGGGCTTATGCTGCAGTTCGTAGCCAGTTCAATCAGCCGATTGGACACTTTGAGGGGGTTGAGGAGGCCCTGGCTAGAATCGGCGGCCTCACCTATGAAATGGATGCAGCACGCAAACTGACACTGAGCGCCCTGGACAGTGGCGAGACCCCGTCGGTAATCTCAGCTATCGTTAAATACCACCTGACAGAACGCTATCGTCAGGTGATCAATGACGCGATGGATATTCAGGGCGGAAGCGGTATCTGTCTCGGCCCTGACAATCTGTTTGGCCGAGCCTATCAAGCCATTCCCATCGGTATCACGGTGGAAGGTGCGAACATACTTACCCGCAGTATGATCATCTTTGGCCAGGGGGCGATGCGCGCCCACCCCTTTGTGTTGAAAGAGTTTGAAGCGGCCGAGAATCCTGACCAACAGGCAGGCCTGGTGCAGTTCGACAGCGCGCTGTTCGGTCATATCGGTTTTGTTGTGACCAACTTTGCCAGAACCCTGTGGCTCGGCCTGACCCACGGACGTCTTTCAGAGAGCCCAAAAGCGGGTCCGATGCGTCGCTACTTTCAGCGCCTCAACTGGATGTCAGCGTCATTTGCCTTGACTACCGACTTAGCGCTGATGACCCTGGGCGGCTCTTTGAAGCGCAAAGAGCGTCTATCCGCAAGACTGGGCGATATACTGAGCAACCTTTATATCGCCAGCGCATCGCTGAAGCGGTTTGTTGAAGAGGGCGAAAAAGCAGAGGATCTGCCTCTCATGCAGTGGGCACTGGATGACTCACTCTACCGTATACAGCATGCCCTAAGAGGCCTGCTGCGCAACCTGCCAATCAGACCTTTGGCCTGGGCGATGCGAGTACTAATCTTCCCTACTGGTCTGCCGTTCCACAAACCCACTGATCGCCTGGATCACCAGGTTGCCCGTCTGTTGCTGACCCCCGGTGAGGTACGTGACCGCCTAACCCACGGGGTCTTCACAAACGATGACCCACAGCAACGTATTGGTCAACTTGAGCAGGCTATGCTTGCTGTAACAAAAGTTATCCCCCTGGAAAGGACCCTAAAACGGGCCAAACGGGCCGGACAGTTGAAAGCACATGAATTGCCGGATCTGATCACCGAAGCGATCGAGTTGGGGATCCTGAGTGAATCGGACAAGACCCTGCTGGCCGAGGCGGACCGTTTACGTAACCAGGTAATCGAAGTGAACGCCTTCGAACGATTAATGCCGAGTGGCGCAAGCACAGGAAAACAGCAACCGAAGGTCTCAACAATTAATAAAGCAGGGGCAGCCTGAACCGTAGCTTGGAAAGCCTATGCCCCTGAATAAAAACTGGAGTGAGGAACCACCATGGTAAAGGATAGTTATGCACCAAGAAACGTTTTCGTCGTTGATGGCAGTCGAACCCCGTTTCTCAAAGCCCGAGGCAAACCTGGCCCCTTTCTCGCCTCGGATCTGGCCGTTTCTGCAGCCCGTCCACTGCTGACCAGACAACCCTTTCCGGCGACTGCAGTGGATGAGGTGATTGTCGGCTGTATTGCCGCAGGCCCCAATGAGGCGAATATTGCACGAATCATCGCTCTGCGACTTGGCTGTGGCGACACAGTACCGGCCTGGACAGTGCAGCGCAACTGCGCCTCCGGACTCCAGGCCATCGACAGTGCAGCACTGGAGATCGCCTCAGGCCGGGCTGATCTGGTATTGGCCGGTGGCACCGAATCGATGAGCCACCATCCAATACTGCTTAATCAGGCGATGGTTGCCTGGCTGGCTGACTGGAACAGAGCAAAGAGCTTTGCCGCAAAAAGCCGACAGCTGGCCGCACTGCGCCCACAACATCTGCAGCTGGTGATTGCTCTGTTGCGCGGCCTGACCGATCCACTGTCAGGGCTCAGCATGGGCCAAACCGCAGAAAAACTGGCCTGGCGTTTTGCGATTGACCGGGAGGCCATGGACAACTTCGCAGTCCGCAGCCACCAAAGGGTTGCCGAGGCGATCGATGGGGGGCGCCTGGATGAGATCGAACCTATCTACAATAACAGCGGTGAGCTTTTTGAATATGACGATGGCCTGAGAAGGGACAGTAGCATAGAAAAGCTGGCAACCCTCAAACCCGCCTTTGACCGACCTGTGGGCAAGGTGACAGCCGGCAACAGCGCACAGATAACCGATGGGGCAGCGATGTTGCTACTGGCCTCCGAACAGGCTGTCGAGCAACACAATCTGCCGATCCTCGGACGCGTGGTTGACGCCCAGTGGTCCGCTCTCGATCCAACCCAGATGGGCCTGGGCCCGGTACACGCCATGGGCAGCCTGCTGCAACGACAGCAGATGGATGGGCAGGAAATCGACTACTGGGAGATTAATGAAGCCTTTGCCGCCCAGGTACTCGCCTGTCAGACCGCCTGGCAGGATGCGGACTATATGCAACAGGAGGTAGGGTTGGAGCAGCCTTTCTCGACAATCCCAGAAGATCGACTGAATGTGGATGGCGGTGCGATCAGCATCGGCCATCCGGTAGGCGCCAGTGGCGCCAGACTGGTACTGCATCTGCTCAAGACGCTTAAACAAAGGGGCGCTAAGCGGGGTATAGCAAGTCTTTGCATCGGTGGCGGCCAGGGTGGCGCCATGTTGCTGGAGGTGGCGAAATGAGAAAACACTGGCATCTCGAAACCGATCAACAGGGTATTAGCTGGTTGCACTTTGATCACGCCGACAGTCCGGTCAATATTCTCTCACAAGAGGCCTTCAGCGAATTGGCTGATTGTTTGGACGAACTGGAAGCGCTGCAACCCAAAGGCCTGATCTTCATCTCAGACAAATCCTCCGGCTTTATTGCGGGAGCTGACGTCAACAGTTTTCGCAGTGGCATGCGTCAGCGCGAGGCCGAAGAACACATCCATGGGGTACACGAACTGTTCGCCCGAATCGAGACGCTCGACTTTCCAACCCTGGCGCTGATTCATGGCTTCTGCCTGGGTGGCGGATTGGAATTGGCGCTCAGCTGCAAGCTCCGTATTGCACAGGATGATCCATCGACCCGGCTCGCTTTTCCGGAAGTCCGCTTGGGCATATTTCCCGGTTATGGGGGCAGTGTCAGATCGATTCGACGTATTGGCGCTCTGTCAGCCATGAAGATGATGTTAAGTGGTCGAAGCATGAGTGCTCGACAGGCTAAAACCATGGGATTGGTGGATCAGATCGCGCCACAGAGACAGATCAAAGCGCTGGCGACGCAGATGATAGGTAAAGCGCCTACACCACAACCACAAAAGCTACTCAACCGCCTGATCAACAGCCTGCCAGGACGGCTGATTACCGCCCCCCTACTACGACGGGAAGCCGCCAAACATGCCAATAAAGCTCACTACCCTGCTCCGTTTGCCTTGATCGACCATTGGCAGAAGCATGGTGGCGATCCCGGAGCCATGTATCGAAGCGAAGCCAGTGAAGTGAGCCGCCTGATCGTTGGCAACACAGCGCAAAATCTGATCCGGGTATTTTTCTTACAGGAGCGCTTGAAATCTCTGGGAGACAAACAGGATTTTCACCCCCGGCATGTGCATGTGGTGGGTGGTGGCATTATGGGTGGTGATATCGCTGCCTGGTGCGCCCTGAAAGGCATGCAGGTCAGCCTGCAGGACCGGCAAGCGAAGTTTCTTACCCGTGCCATCTCAAGAGCCCATCAGCTGTTCAGCCGAAAACTGCGTAAACCCCGCCTGATCAATGCCGCCATGGACCGATTGATGCCCGATCCGAACGGTTATGGCATTGCCAAGGCGGACGTGGCCATTGAGGCCATCTTTGAGGATATCGAGGCAAAACAGCAGCTGTTTAAACAACTTGAGAATGAGATGCGTGCTGACGCTCTACTGGCCACCAATACCTCGAGTATTCCTCTGGAGACCATCAGCCAGGTTCTGCAAAATCCAGCACGCCTGATCGGTCTCCATTTCTTCAATCCGGTGGCCAAGATGCAGTTGGTCGAGGTTGTGCATGGAGAACAGACAGATGCCGAGTTGATCCATAAAGGCGCCGCGTTTGTCCGTTGTATTGACCGTCTACCCCTACCGGTAAAAAGCAGTCCGGGCTTTCTGGTCAACCGGATCCTGATGCCCTATCTGCTTGAGGCGATGAAGTTGATCGATGAAGGGGTTCCAGCACCGGTGGTGGATCAAGCGGCAATTGAGTTCGGCATGCCCATGGGCCCTGTCGAACTGGCTGACGCGGTCGGCCTTGATATCTGTCTTGCGGTTGCTGAAAAACTGGCGCCCCTGTTTGACCTGGAGATTCCGAATCAGCTCAAGCAACAGGTGAAAAAACAGCAGCTGGGTAAGAAGAGCGGCCAAGGTTTCTATCACTATGAAAAGGGTCGATTAGTGAAGGAGAAGATTAAGAGCAGCTATATTCCGGCGGAAGATCTTACCGACCGCATGATTTTTCGACTACTCAATGAATCGGTAGCCTGCCTAAGAGAGGGGGTCATTGAAGATGAGGATCTGCTCGATGCCGGAGTCATCTTCGGCACCGGTTTTGCGCCCTTCCGGGGTGGCCCAATGCACACCATTCACAGTGACGGGCTCGACAGCCAACGACATTAGTTAGAAATCCTTGAAAAGCGTCACGGTAACCAGTTCCATCCTGATGACGGATGGGCTAACTTAAGAGGTGTGTAATGTTATTGTTCGATAACATACATCAACCTGCAGTAAATCGACAAAAGCTCAATAAAAACGATAATCTCAGTATGAACAAACCGAATACAGATTATATCAGTCTCGATGTGGCGGACACGCTGGCCGCAGTATTTCAAGAGCGGGTCAGACGGACACCTGACCGGGTAGCTTTTATCCAATATGACGCGGACACGAAGGCGTGGCAAAAAAGCACTTGGCTGGAGATGGCACAACAGGTAGCTCTGTGGCAGACAGCGCTGAAAAAAGAGTCCCTAAAACCGGGCGACCGGGTTGCTCTGATGATGAAAAACTGTAAGGAGTGGGTGACCTTCGATCTGGCCGCTTCAGGTCTGGGACTGGTTACTGTTCCTCTCTACATCAATGACCGGGCGGAGAACATCGGATACATCTTGCAGGATGCCGGGGTTAGGCTGCTATTACTTGATAATCAACAGCAGTGGCAGGCACTGCAACAGATCCGCAATCAGCTCGCTGGACTGAATCGCATAATCACGATGGATAAAGTCGACCCGATGGGACTTCAGCCTCGACTTGTCCATATCAATGACTGGCTGCCAGATCTATCCGACACCCAGTTGAAGGTTTACAAACAGTCTGGTGACAGTCTGGCAACCAGTGTCTATACCTCAGGTACCACTGGCAGATCCAAAGGGGTCATGCTGAGCCACAGAAATATGCTGTGGGATATAGAGAGTGGGGTTAAAATCATCGATGTCTTTCCAACCGACACCTTCCTCTCGTTCCTCCCCCTGTCCCATACCCTGGAACGTACAGTAGGCTACTATCTAGCGATGGTCGCTGGCGCCACCACGGCCTACTCGCGCTCTGTGCCGCAACTGGCTGAAGATCTACAGATCATAAAACCAACGATCCTTGTCTCAGTACCACGTATTTTCGAGCGAATCTATGCCAAGTTAGAGGATAAATTGGATAGTGATCCGGCGATCGTTCAAAAGTTGTTTAAGTTAGCGGTTGATACGGGCTGGCAGGTCTTTGAGTATAAACAGGGGCGACAACCCTGGAACGCAAAAATGCTGCTATGGCCTCTGTTAAACAAAATCATTGCCAGTAAAATCAAACAGAAACTGGGTGGACGATTACGTATTGCTGTTTCAGGCGGAGCACCTTTAGCAACTGATATCGCAAAGATTTTCATCGGCCTTGGGGTACCGATTCTACAAGGTTATGGGTTAACAGAGACCAGCCCAATCATTTCGGCCAACACCCATGAAAACAATATCCCATCCAGTGTCGGCATACCGTTTCCCGGGGTTGAGATCAAGATCAGCGAACAGGATGAACTGCTTTGCCGGGCGCCAAATGTGATGCTGGGCTATTGGAACAATAATTCGGCAACGGATGAAGCCATTGATCAACAGGGCTGGTTTCATACAGGTGATAAAGCAAAGATCGAATCCGAGCACATCTTTATTACCGGGCGTCTTAAAGAGATTATTGTGCTTGCCAATGGTGAAAAGGTACCACCAGCAGATATGGAGATGTGCATCACCATGGATGGGTTGTTTGAGCAGGCACTGATTATCGGTGAAGGGAAACCCTATCTCAGTGCACTGATCCACCTGAACTCTGAACATCATGAGGCAAGTCACTACGACCCACATAACCTGAGCGCTGAACAGGAGCAGATGCTGCTGAAACGGATCAACAGCCATCTGGATAACTTTCCTGGCTATGCCAAAGTGGTCAGATTAACCCTGATCAGTGAGGCTTGCAGTGTGGAAAACGGCTTGATGACCCCAACTCTGAAACTTCGCCGGAGCAAGATTTTCAGTGCTTATGCCGATGATTTGGATCAGCTCTACAAGGGCCATTGACTAATCAATGCATCTTCAGCTCAGCTGAAGAATAATCATTCTGCTTGCATTGTTGAACCTAAAATAGTCAGTTAACCACTCCATCCGTTTCAGCCAGCAAAGCTTTCCTTACGACTTTTGCAACATCCTCCTGAGGGAGAAGGAAGCCTTGTCATTGGATTCTCATCTGCATAGACCCAGGTTAGGGCCGGGGAAATAAGTTTAACAGCAGTGAATAAATGACTTTGTCTGCTCAAGACTCATTGGTGGACTGCAGAGCTTTCCCTGATACTCATCCACCCCCTCTTTTTTCAACCATTCAAGCTGTAACTCATTCTCCACGCCTTCCGCAACGATAGCCAGATCCATCTCCTTGGCCATGGTGATTAAAGCTCGGCATATACCTTCGGCATAGCGATCACTTGGCAAATCCATGATGAAACTACGATCCAGTTTAAGGCAATCAAGATCAAAATCTCGCAGATAAGTGAATGCTGAGTAGCCGGTTCCAAAGTCATCTACCGCGATCATTATCCCGAGTTCTTTCAGCTTCCTGATGGTGCTTCTGCTTAACTCAATATCATCCACCAAGCTGCTTTCTGTAATCTCCAGTTTTAACAACCGAGGATTAAAGCCAGTTTTATCGAGGATAGCAGAGACCCGCCCTGGAAAATCAAGTTGATTAAACTGATGCATCGAAACATTCACATTCAGACAGATCAGTTGATCAGTAAGCGCCTGACAGGCAAGTGTTTCACAACATGCGGTTTGCAACACCCAGTCGCCCAACTCGATAATCATCCCAGAGTTTTCCAAGATAGGTAAGAATTCGATCGGGCCGAGAATTCCTTTTCTGGGATGATCCCAACGTAGTAGCGCTTCAAAACCCTGCAATTGATTGTTATTTACTGAAATCAGTGGCTGATAGTTCAAATGGAATTCGTTGTTTCTGACCGCCTGCGCAAGGTCATGCTCCATACGCATGGAGCCATCCTGCTGAAGGCCTAATGTATGATGATAGACCTCATAATGTCCTCGACCACTCTGTTTAGCATGATACATTGCCATATCGGATTGCTGGATGAGATTATCTAAAGCATCATCACCAAAAGGATAATAGGTGATACCGATGCTGCATCCAATATAGAGCTTTCTTGCTTCGATCTCAAACGGCTCTCTTAATGTCTTGATGATTAATTCGGCAACATGGTAGGCACTGACAACGGTATTGATCTGCTCAGTCACGACAACAAATTCATCACCACCCACCCTTGCAACCGTATCACCCAGCCTCAACAACTTCTTTAAGCGGGCTGCAGTCTCTTTGAGCAGACGATCACCCACTTGATGTCCGATACTATCATTGATCTTCTTGAACCTGTCCAGATCGATAAACATGACGGCTATCAGATATTCACCGCGAATAGCCTGCTCCATAGCATGTTTCAAACGATCACGTAAAAGTTGCCGATTCGGTAGATTGGTCAGGCTGTCATACTCGGCAAGGTAACGAATATGTGCTTCACTACGTTTACGTTCGCTAATATCCTGGGCAACACATATAAGCTGATTATCACCCTCATTCTTCTGGAGAAATGCAGCTGAAAGTGTTACTGGAAGTTGCTCTCCATTTACCAAATGATAGCAAGTATCAATCGGTTCCGCCCCCTGTTTAATCACCTGATAGAGCCAAGCTTCAACCCGATCTTTTTCTTTTCTACTGATCAGCTCCAAATAGGGTTTTCCAACCAGTTCTGTTTCGGTTCTTTGTAGCATATACTCTGCTGACACATTGACTAACAGTAGTTCACCTTGTTCAGATATGACTGTCAAAGCATCATGCATATTGTTAAGTATGTCTTCGAGATATTGCCGGGATACTGAGCTTTTTGATAGATCCAGACTCATTCTGTTAAAAGCATCGATTAACTGGCCTAGCTCATCTTCTCTCGATCGATTCATTTGAACGCCATACTCGCCTTGCCCAACTTTATAGACGAATTCTGATAGTTCTTTTATAGGCTGAACAAAACGACCAGAGATTAACAAAGCAAGTACCAACCCGACCAATAACAGAAACAGCGCGACTACGATAACAATCTTACCGGTATGTTTCTCAAACTCAGCAATCACCTGGCTCTGGTCATCCGCCATACGTTTGATATTGTGAAGCTGAGGTTGCAAAGAGAGTCCGATAATAACCCAGCCGGTCACGTCATCGGCAATATAAATGGGGGATACAAGTTCGAGAGTACGCTTTTTTTCATGAACCAAGACTTTGCTTTCATTCTCAATCCAGGATAAAACCAAAGCGTCACCAATTGTCTCCCCATAACGACTCAACAATTCAGTGCCATCATGGATGATGGTGCCTTTCGGGTCGACTACTGTGACATATTCTACATCATCCAGTTTAGAGACACTTTGCAGCAATTGAAACATGGCGAGCATATCGTACTCATAGAGAGGATTCACCAAATCCTCACTTAATATCTTGCCGAGCGTACGAAGTCTTTTATCCGCCTCCGCATGTAATGCGTTACCCATTGCTGCTGCACTGGAGTTATTGATTCGCGAGAGTACAGAACTTGACTGGAGGAAAAAAATCGCTACCAGTACGATAACAACGATAATGATCACCATACCGAAGGCGAGCGTATAGCGATGTAAGAGTTTTTTTACCATACTACTGCGTGATCAACTGTATTGATCATGTTGCGTAAACGATAAATGCTCTGTTTTTGCTCCTCGCTGAGCTGATCAAATTTCTTGGTTCGCTGATAGGCCCGCAGGACTGAAGCAGCGGTAGGACTGTTATTGGTATCGAGCAGTATTTCCAACAGACGTTGACGAATCTGCGGATCAAGATCCTGTCGAACAATCTCCAGTGCCCGAATCATAACTGGGGTACGATGGAAAATTTCAAGATCTTGTCGGTACTTTTCTGGTAGATGGTCATCTTTACTCCAGTCATCGCTACTGAAGGCACCGGCATCGACGACGCCTTTATGCACGAGAGTGGCGATATTGATCTCTTCTCTTGAAAATATAAATCCGACTGCGTCTGCTGGGGGTTTATCCCTGGCACTGTCCAGCCTGACCAGTTTCAAACCACTTTCAATCAGAGCATTCGCAGGGGCATAAAATGCGGAGGTCGATGCAGGGTCTTCCAAGGCAATCACTTTGCCCTTTAAATCTTCCAGTTGATTGATCCTCTTACCTGACAAACAAAAAAATACCGTATGGTATTCAGCAACACCCTTCTTCCACTTTCTGAGTAGGATTTCAGCGCCAGCGGTTTCATTCAGGTAGGCGGCAGCAACCGGAGTTTCAGTCACCCAATCAACCTCGCCCTGCCTTAATAGCTCAGCCAGATGTTGCTTACTTTTTGCTAAACGAATCTTGGCTTTTCGAATACCCAGATCAGCCATTCGATCTACCACATATCGAACCATCGGTTTTAGATATTGATAGTGTTTTTTAGGATTGTGACTGATTTTACCAATCACCAAGGTATCCTTCTGATGATTGGCTGCATGACATGGGATAGGCATAAGCATCAGGCATAGCAGTATGATTTTCACAGAATAACTGTTACAGCAATTGGCTAGCCGCAGATTATGTAAGCGCCGGGAGGAGGCTTTTAATTGAACTCTTGTCATTTCTCCTCTGTTAAAAATCAGCCTGTGCACGTAGTTGAAAGATTTTTGGTTTATCCTCAATAGCCACATCACCATCAGCGTCGGCGTATCGATCATTATTCACTAAAATATAGTTCATCATAAAACGTAGCTGAGTTTTATAGTACCAATTTACACCAAAGCTAATCTGCTCGCTCGATCCCCCCTGGACATCTTGATCATTAAGGTCAAGGGTGCTATACCTCACTGCCAACTCCAGCGCCCCTTGATCACTAAGCGGCTTTAGCCGGCTAAATTTGGCTTGTTGGCTTGTGTAATGTCTGCTTTCACCTGTAGGGAACCAGCTGGCTTGCAGATACCAACCACTGAATTCGATATCAGCCTCACTATTCCGCGCAAGACTCGAAGCGATCCACTCACCCTGCAACGAGGTCTCGCCATAGACCCAGGCACCCTCAAAGCCCAGCAGAGTCACTTTTTTACTTTGCTGGATCTTGCCAGTGTCCAAATAGCGAATATCGGTTAAATGGGATTCGGGATGACTATCAACACGATAGACCTCTTCATCATCCAGTTTTCTATAGCTGGAGGATAGCCCAAAGTGAACGACAGAACGTTCTGTACTCAGCGGTGTATAAGTCAACCTGGCTGAACCTCCCCAGCCCTCATCACCCTCATCATCCGAATCGTCATTGTAGTCATCACCAAACACAGCTGCCGCTACAGTAAGCTGCTCACCATACCAATGCAGACCCAGCCCCATGTTTCGTCCAGGTGCCAATGCATTTGGCAGAGCCCGCTCCATAAATGTGAGATGTTTTCTACTGGTGAGCTCTTCCAAGCTGAATGGCACTTTGAAGTGCCCGAGGGTAAATCGCCATGGATAGTGGGCATCATAGGCCAACCAGGCGTCATTCATTTCAGCGTCACCATCGGCGAAATCGATGCTTAACTTGTAGACAGTATCGGTATAAATCCGCCCTTCCATTTCAAGCCTCGCACTTCTTAGTTCAGTGCCATTGCCAAGGCTGTTCTTGTCTTCATCATAGTAGGCGGCATCCAACAGCAATCTCCCGCCTAATGCGGCAGAAAACTCTCCATCATCAGAGACGATCTCTACCCCCCCTCTGGTTGAGGCGTAATCGGCATACCCAGGATCGGGCGGATGACTTCGATTGGAAGAGAATGTAACACTGTCTGTTGCGGAATTGGCCGGTTGTTCAGTGGCAGACAGACCAAAAGGCAACAGAAACAAAAGCATGGTAAGGTCTATCTTAGCCATAGCGGTTCCAATTTGGGGTGTAGGTAATTTGTCATTTAATCCTCCATGATCATTTTGTTGTGTGGCGAGGATTTGATTAACGATTGGCCTTCGGAAAACAGCGGTAGTAGTTATCGGTCGTCTGCGCCGCAACTTCCGCGGGGCTAAGTTGTTTGATTTCAGCCACACACTCTGCAACCTGCTGAACATAGATTGGCTGATTGGGTTTACCGCGATAGGGTACTGGGGCAAGATAGGGAGAGTCCGTTTCGATCAGCATCCGCTCTATGGGTACCTTTTTTACCACGTCACGCAAGTCGGCGGCATTTTTGAAGGTGATGATGCCCGAAAAGGAGATATAGAAGCCCATCTCCATGGCCTGCTCTGCCATTGACCAGTCTTCTGTAAAACAGTGCATCACACCGCCAGCCTGATCAGCATCCTGGGACTGCATGATACGAATCGTATCTGCTCTGGCTTCACGAGTATGAATTATCAATGGTAGTGCTGTCTGTTTTGCTGCCTCAATATGCTGCTGAAACCGGTTACGCTGCCAATCCAAATCACCTTTTCCATGGAAATAGTCGAGACCTGTTTCACCGATTGCAACCACCTTTGGGTGTTCGGCCAACTCAGCCAATTCGCTGGGAGTCGGATCATGACGTTCACGATCATTCGGGTGGACACCGACTGAAACAGCAATCTGAGGATAGGATTCAACCAATGAGACCATCGACGGCCAGGACTCCAAGTCGATGGAGACACAGAGCATGTGACTGATCCCGGCATCCATGGTCGCTGCAACGAATTGACCGAAGTCGCTCCCATAGTGGTCGAGTGCAACCCTATCTAGATGGCAATGCGAATCAACAAGCATAGAACTCTCTCAAGCGATTGAGCAGCTATTCTATAACTACACCATGATGCTGCATAGGGTAATCAATACCGATTTGAGGAGAAAACAATCAGAGGGTATGGGTAGGCCGATCAGATTTCAGCGCCCCGGCAAGATAGGTCTCAATCTTGTTCCGCGCTGCACCACCATCCTGATCACTGAACTGAACGCCGATCCCGGCGGCCCGGTTACCTTCGGCGCCAACCGGAGTAATCCAGATAATTTTTCCCGCCACAGGCAGACGTTCAGCCTCATCCATCAGGGTGAGTAGCATGAACACTTCGTCACCGAGACGATACTGTTTGGTGGTAGGTATGAATAGACCGCCAAATTCCACAAACTGCATATAGGCCGCATACAAGGCGTTTTTATCCTTGATGGTTAGCGAGAGTATTCCTTGTTTTGGTCCACCAGCCATATCTTACCTGACCTGATTCAGACACCCTGTTGCGAGCAGGTTTGCCATTCGATGAGTAGTTTTTCCAGCGTCAACTGCAGATTGACATTGCTGTCGGTTAAAGCCCTAACTGCGTAGAGTTTCTTCAGATAGCTTTGTATTGCCCTTGAGTTTAACTTGTCGGCCGTCATCTGCAAAGCTTGAGCCCGGTCTGGATTGAATAATCGAGCCTCGGAGGCCGTCACTTTGAGGCGCTGGAGATCGATAACCCAGCCTATCAACCACTCAATCAGCAATTTGTAGTCGAACTTTTGCCAGGTATTGGCCAATTTGATCGGATCGAGGCGCCGTTCACTCAGCGCCAGAAACTGGTTCAACATTTCACTGCGGTTCTCGAGTAAGGTTTTGTCATTCAACGCCAGAGCCTTGAGTGGCGCACCATTGGCCAGTGCCAGCAGCAGTCCAGGATCACTCTGATCAACTTTATCGGAGAGCCACGCCAGGGCTTGCGCCCGCTGCGGCGGATGAAACAGCACCGACTGGCAACGGCTTCTGATCGTTGGCAACAATCTGGCAGGCTGATCTGTCAGTAACAGAATGACTGTTCCTGGGGTAGGCTCCTCCAGGGTTTTCAACAGACTGTTGGCTGCGCCATTGGTCATCCGATGGGCCGGCTGAATAGCGATCACCTTATATTTCGCGGAATGGGCAGTTAGGGCTGCCGAACTGGTAATTGCCCGAATTGTCTCGATCTTTACCTCGCCGCTCTTGCTGCCCTCTTCGGGACCAACCCATTGCAGATCAGGATGATTACCCGCTTGGATCAAATGGCAGTGTTGACAGGTTCCGCAGGATTGGCCTGAATCACTGGGGTTACTGCAAAGCAGGGATTGGGCAAAACTGAGGGCAAACCGCTGTTTACCCAGCCCAGGCGGCCCACACAGGAGTAATGCATGGGGCAACCGCCCCTGACTGAGGGAGGTCTGTAGCTGTTGCCATGGCTGTTGATGCCAAGGCATGGGGCTGTAGCTTGTCTCAGACACCAGGTTGATCCAGAAATTTTGATATGAGCGTTTTGATCTGCGCCTGCACAGCCCCAAGAGGCTTGGAAGCATCGACAACCTTGACCCGCTCCGGTTCTCTGTCAGCAATCTCCAGATAGCCGATACGGACCTTCTCGAAAAAGCTCATCGCCTGCTGCTCGAAACGATCTGGCGCTGATCTCTGGCCAGCCCGGGCCATCCCCTGTTCCACCGGTAAATCCAGCAGCAGGGTCAAATCGGGACGAAGTTCACCCTGAACAAACTTCTCCAGGGTATTGATCCGTTCGATGGCAAGTCCGCGCCCGGTGCCTTGATACGCATAACTGGCATCGGTAAAGCGGTCACACAACACCCATTGCCCCTGTGCCAACGCCGGTAAGATCTTCTGCTGAAGGTGCTCTGCACGGGCAGCGAACATCAGCAGCAACTCTGTATCATCCGCCATCCCGGTGTGTTGATGGCCGAGCAGCAGCTCTCTGATCGCTTCGCCCAGTGGGGTACCGCCCGGCTCCCGGGTAAATACCACCTGTTTGCCTGCCGCACTGAGCAGATTGCGGATAAA
Organism: Candidatus Thiodiazotropha sp.; assembly: GCA_037382205.1. Lineage (GTDB taxonomy): Bacteria > Pseudomonadota > Gammaproteobacteria > Chromatiales > Chromatiaceae > Thiodiazotropha. Next base: position 314 of record JARRQD010000034.1, on the reverse strand, counting down.
ATCCAGATTACTACTCTTACCTGCGCCTTCACCGCCTTCAACAGTAATGAAACGTCCTTTCAAGGTGTTGATCATCGCTTTAACTGATACTTTCGGACTGCATTGTTGTGCTCTTTCAGAGTTTCTGAAAAGTAGTGGCCACCCTCACCAGTCGCAACAAAATAGAGTGCCTTACCCGGCTTGGGGTTGAGTGCCGCCTCGATTGCCGCACCGCTCGGCATGGCGATGGGAGTCGGTGTCAGGCCTTTGCGGGTGTAGGTGTTATAAGGTGTGTCACGGGTCAAGTCCCGCTTGCGTATATTGCCATCATAGTG
>JARRQD010000033.1:0-15216 GCA_037382205.1 Candidatus Thiodiazotropha sp. | reverse complement strand
CCTTGCTCTGCACCACCACAAGCGCACCCTTCACGCTGTCCAACTGATCTTTTTAGGTTGAACGTGCATTTCCACATGCTGTTTCTGGATGGTTTTTACACCACCACACCCTGGGGTAAAAGTCGCTTTTATCGTGCCCATGCAGCGGACAGGCAATAATTGACGGAGCTGGTGCATACGATCAGCCATCGAGTTGCCAGTTTTTTAGGAAGATAACAGTTACCTGAACCTGGAGGAGGGTGATGAAGACCACATGCAGCAGGTATTGAGTGTTCGTTCAGCTACCGTATTGCCATCGGACCACAACAAGGTCGCAATATATACATGCTACAGACGATACCGGCCTGGTAAGTGGATGAGCATTTTGATGCTTTTCTGTGGCGAAGAGTCTCAGGCTGAACACAACCAGGCAAGGCGTCAGATTAATAATAATTCACACACTGCTCTCCATAGTCAGTGTAACAAACCGTTTTTCTCATGACTTGAGAGTCACGTGCCGCGACGGAACTGGAGCTAACCGTAATATCATAGGTATCACTGTCGATTGCTGAATACTGGGTATCATGGGGATACTCAGCGATATGAGCGTAAACAGAGAAGGAACCGTTTGGCGAGTAGTCAACAGGAGTGGCTTCAAGTTGATATCCAAATGTTCCAGATCCTGTGTCTACAACATGATCGATATAAATCGTATGCGAGGCCTCTTGCGTATCATTAAATCCAATACCGATTTCGCCTTTCTCATAGCCAACAAGATTGTATTCGACCTCAATATTGAATTCAGTCATTTCGTTTTCAGATACTGTTTGTGGTGTCACAGAGACGATTCTGATATAGGTTTTAGAATCATCTGAATCCGTCGATGAGTTATTTGAATTGCACCCAACCAACAACAATATCCCAATTAACTTGATGTACCTTCCCATCGTTCCATTCCTAATATCATGTGAAATATATTTGTAGAATATCCCGTCGACATCAAGGCCGTTAGAATTCTCTACTTTACCGTAGCCTTTACAATAATACACAATGACTCGCATATGTGGTAATAAGCAACAACTTGTAGCCACGGCCTCTACCAAGCACTCCAGGGAACAGATATCGTCCATGAAACAAGGCATTCTCGCTTCAATACTGATCTCTTTCAGCCCAGTATAGGCGAACGATCCGAGCTGAAGGATGCTATCAGAGAAGCAGCTTTCACAGACACCTTCGGGGAATATCCGCTACGACATGAATGGATTCACGAGTGTTGCGGGTGCATGGATGCGCAGCCGCGACTCAGCTCAAAACACCCTACAGCGATGTTACCACGCATGTGATACTCGAACCGCTGGAATGCATATCGCACATCCTTGTGCTCCACCCTTTGGGCAACTTTGGTCGTGCACATCGGCTTTCCTGCCGATTTGTCATTGCCAAGTTGGCGGCGCGAGTAGCAAAGTCAGAGTCAACCTGACAAGTTTTCACGGCGTATTTGCTCCCAACAGCAACCACCGTGATGAGAAGTCGTTGGCGTGCTCTACCTTGAAGATGATCCGGCTTTCAATACAGTCGATTACCCTTTACCGTGGAATGAATTTTGGAATCCATTGATCGGTGGCATGGTTTTCGTTCTGTTGGGTGCGATCGATCGAAGGGTTCCGCCACCGAAAGGTCTAGTGTAGTGTCCTATATAAATCATACATTTAGACGAGGCCTATTATGAAATTGAGCTTAAATTCCTTGCCTCGCCCTGCGGCAAGCCACTCAAGCCATGATTGCGGCGTTGCAGCCCTTGGAAAGGGAACCGCCATTCACGGCGGGCTGCGCCTTTCACTCGCGGCTTGAGTGGCTTTCTAAATGCACGCTTTATATAGGACACTACACTCGATCGTTAGTGGGCGGTATCGCGCTTACGACGCGGTACTCCGGGTGTGGCCAGACCGGGATCGAGGGGGATATGCAAGGCGCCTAAAATCTGTTTTTCGTCTCGATCAACGCCAAGAGTGCTCGATCCTTGCGTCCGACGTAGCCGAGGAACACAAGTTGATCCGACTTCCGACCGAGCCGGGCAATGCCTGCTAATGACCCGAAGGAGCACGCGCTGCCTTCGGCCTCGGCTTTTGCTTTACCAAAACCACCTTTTGTGCCGGATTGAGATACAGTGCGATAGTGTCGCCTTCACTCGACGGCGGTGATGGCAGTTTTGTCTTCATGTTCAGCTAGGGGGGGAGTTGATCGCTGGACATGTTGGGGTTAGCACCGCTCACCCGCAACCTACGCGGTCGGGAAGATATTCACTATTTCTTACCGTTCGTCATCTTTCATTGCCTTACGTTTGATATTAGCAGTCAACTGCCGAATCTGGGTTCAACCCTTGATATTCAGGGCCTTGGAAGTGGCACCTGAAAAACCAATGATACAGGAAGTATGTTCAAAGAGGCTTCCAATCGTCCCTTATTGTACTTGCCCCCTTCCGTGGTAATGTTGCAAATTTCATCAATCATGAGCATTTGGGTAAAACCATATTCCAAAATACTCTCCAGGCTTTAATAATTGAATGGCTCGTGTTTTGTTATGCGTTCCTGCTATCAACGATCCCTGGTTGGAAATATATATTGCCTGAGTCCCATCCGGTATAACAGGATATGGTATTGGTCGCTGCGCCTTAATTTGTAAATAGGAATGAACTTTGCCTTTTAATATTCCACAAGGCTATGAACTTCTTAACCTAAGCCCGAACTGTTTTAACCCAGCTTTGGTTAACGTTGCTTGAAAAGGCTCATAGAGTTTACTCATTGGTATAGTTTACTACCTTGTCGACCTTTCTAGGTTAGATTTAAACTTATTTGGAATTTTGACAATGCCTTGAATGTCACCTATCTCATCATATGTATAATGATGATTTGCCCACCGCAAGCGAGGCTTTTGAAGTTTTTTGTGCACCCATGTTCGTAATCGAATTGGTGTAGTGACCTCAAATAGTGAGAGAGCATCACGCAAGACGAACCGCGACATCAATTCGATCGGCGAACAGATCCAGACGCATGTCGGTGAGCAACAACTCGAGATCGAGCTCCGCATAGCGTTGCATGAAATCGGCGAGCAGGGGGACGTTCCGACCTGGCCAAAAGTCACCGAGGCGGTCACCCAAAGTGTCCCTCGTGGCTGTTTCGTGAGTGAACGCACTGGACAAACGAAGAAATAATTCGCTAATCGACGCGCTATTACGCATGGTCGCATAATGAAAACCGGGAAACTTCAGTTTACAATTATACCCCATTAAATTGTCAAAATGGGAACCAGGCGCCAATCCTTAATGAAAAATTAGATTAAGTTCTTAGCCGTGATATCGATGATCGGCGTGTTTATAAGGAGATAAATCCAGTGCAGTACCTCACGCAGTTTCTGAATATTTACTCGGCATTCCGCCTACAGAAATTCTCTCAGACATCACCAAAGAACTTATCACCTTAGACCCAATAGCACTTACTTAAGCAACAAATAACTGCAAATGCACGCTGCAAATTTGCGCAAATGGACTCAGTAAACTTAGCAAATTTGTATTCAATCTCGGTGATTGGCATTTATTTACGGATTAGGTTCTTTTAAAGGATCCACCTGGAGCCGATTTGCTATCCCGTAAATACCTTGAGTAAGTACCATTAACCTTAGCCCAGTGTAAGGCTTTCGCTCGACAAAAAGAGTGACGGATCCATCATATTTAATTGTGATTGATCTGGCGCTGTTCCGTACGGCGCATATGTTCGCTGAACGATTGCTAAAAAATAAAATCGTCAAACAATCTAGTCTTACAGTCACATATAGGGAAATGTCTACCATGAAGACCCTCTTCGCTGCACTCGTTCTTTCAATGGGATCCTTAGTTTTCGCAATTGAGAATAACTGGCTTGACTACGGCGCCTGCACCGTCAATGTTTGTGACAAAGGCAAAACCCCCATTCAATATCTAAGCATTTCGAATAATAACTTCGGCAATAATCGTAAGCACACCAATTGCGCGATGATCGTCAATGACGCAACCAAAGCGGATCCGACTAACAGGTTCGACGATAACAAGTGGGAAGACGGTCATACTCCCGACCCGACAATCACTCGTGGTGGTGATTGTTCGAAATAGATGTGCTGCAGCGAACAGCAGTTTTCAATTAGGCTCTTTAGCAAAATCTGTGGGCAGACACCTGTGTGCGCACTTGCAGACATAACGGTAATTTTGGCTGTTGAGGGTCATTGCAGATATCAAGGATTGATGTCATGCATTGTTTAAATGCGAATTTGTGTAAAAGGTCATATTTCGATCCCGAAATAGGAAATAAATTCTTGTAAGCCTCCGCGGATTGGCGCAACCTGAAGCGGTAATACAGAGTATCTTTTCGCGTCCGGAGAAGCAGTATGGACAGTGTGGATACAACCCCAATTCTTGAGATTTTCATACCCCAAGAAGTCTTACCCTGGTTGGCCGGCGGCAGTCAGTCCCCTGAAGCGTCAGGTCCGGGTTGAGTATCGCGCAAGCCAACCGACAGCTTCGCATCAAGACCCTCCTGGGTAGCGATGTGCTGTTGCTCTATCAACTGCAGGCCCGGGAATCCCTGGGGCGTCTGTTCAAGTATCAGGTCGAGCTGCTGAGCAAGGATGAGGCCATTCATTTGGATGTACTGCTAGGAAAAAAGGTCGATATCGAGCTGGGTGTCACCCGTGGTGGTATCCGATTCTTCAATGCCTTTGTCAGCCGCTTTAGCCAAATTGGCGTGCAGCGTGCCAAGGACGTCGTGGAGCGCTGGAGTCTGAGCAAGTTGGTGCAACCAGGCTGCTATGTCCACACGGATTACGATTTTGAAAAAACGCGCTGATCTGATGGACGGTGCCCCGGAACCACCCTGGGGTATTCGACTATCCTGGCAGTTACAGGCAAGTGAGTGAGGGTGAAGTCAGTGCACGACAACGAATCGAAGCGCTGCAGGTCTGGCACGAACAGCTCCAGGGCGAGGAGATCTACACCTGGAGTCATTGCCCTGCTAATTGGTGGGGGCAACAGTGTGCTGCAGATGACGACGGGTAACGTCGGCTAGCAGGTCAAAGATAACTGCGTGGTGATCAATGAGGAGGGCGTCTTTACTGGTGGGGGGATGACGGAGAGCACAGAAGAGGGCGATATCAAAAGTGTAATGTTCTTGAGCAAGGCGGGTGCTACCGCTCTGCTGATTGGGAATGATGTCGATGTGTCTGGCGAGAGCCTGATCAAGCTCAATTGCTGAGTGTTGATCCAGGATAAGGTATGCAACATACCCTCTGATTGTTTTGTGAAATTTATATCTTGGATTTATGACAACAATTTGATGGTGTTAATTAGGGAGAAGAAACATGCGAATCAAAGAAAAAAGCTTGGTAATGTTGGCTGTTGGTCTGGCTTCATTGGGCAGCTCGGTTGTTCAGGCGGAACCAAACGATAATCATAGAACGCACTGGAGAAAATGTTTTTGGAGTCAAGCTTACAGGGGAGCATTCATGCATAGGTCTAGGGATTGGCCGGGTCCATCGATCTGGTGGCCAGAGTGTCCCGGGCCGAAACCGATCGATGACCCCGGTCCAATCGATGAGCCTGATCCGGTGGTTGAACCTGATCCGATCGATGAGCCTGATCCGATTGATGAGCCTGATCCGATCGATGAGCCTGATCCGATTGATGAGCCTGATCCGATCGATGAGCCTGATCCGATCGATGAGCCTGATCCGATTGATGAGCCTGATCCGATCGATGACCCGAATCCGAACCCAGTCGATGTTCCCAACCCCAATCCGGTCGATGATCCGAATCCGAATCCGCTTCCAGAGGATGATGGAACGATAGACATACCTGATGTACCGGGACTTCCAAGTACATATCCGGATGAGACGACCACGGGTGTTCCGGAAGGTACCTCTTTGACTCCATCCGAAACGCTCGAAATCACTGAGCCGGGCACAGTAATCGATGGCTATGAAGTCAACGGCATCATCCTGGTACATGCTTCGAATGTCACGATCAGAAATACCCGGGTTATCGGAACGGGATATTGGTCGATCTTGGTAGATGATGGCCTGACCGGTGTCGTTGTCGAAGACTCGGAAATCGCCGGACAGGAGACAACGAGTGGTACGGAGGGATCGCACGGCATTATGGGTCCGGTGACCGTACAGCGGTGTGAAATCACTGGTGTCGAGAATGGTGTAACTCCAGGAACAGGCTCGGTGATTCGAGATAACTATATCCACGACCTGGGTGCACCGGGAGACCCGCATATCGATGGTATTCAGATCGACGGAAATTTAAGTGACATCACAATCGAGCACAACACGATATTATCGACAGACACCTCGGCGGTGATGATCGATAACTATTTTGGTCCGATCCTGAACATCGTTGTGAACGAAAACTACCTGGCGGGTGGTTCCTATGCGGTCTATTCCGATGGGCAGTTCGACGGCGGACAGATCGAGGGTGTGCAATTCACCTACAATCGGATAGAGATGGGTGTGTATGGATATGCCAGTATCGAATACAACACGGTGGTTGATCTTGGTAATGTCGACGCACATACAGGCGAGCCCATTGAATTGCAGTAATTCGGTCTAGTCTCTAACCCGTTTATTGCTGCTGTAAACCGCCGATTACTTCCCTGCCGATGTTGTGTATGGGAAGTAATCGGTAAACACCATGGGTTACTTGCTCATTTACTATAGGGTTGCTGAACTTTCCCTGACGGTGCGGCATGCACTGGACGCGGAAGACGTCTTTGCTTCGGCTGTTTTATCAAAGCCTATTTTTTGTTCAATCTCTCTGCAGTTAACTCGAGAGCGTCTGTAACCAGGATTGCCGCATGCCCACTCCCGGGCGAGAAACACCGTCAGGTGAACTGAAAGATTCACAACTCATTGCAACGACATTACTTGACGCCAAACTTGTATTGCGCACTTCACCGTACTACTTAGAGCAAAAGGGACGGCCAGATAGCCTTTACGCCGCCGTAAATTCGGGTGATTTTATCACGCCAACTTTTGTCAATCTGAAAGAAAAATTCAACCAGCTACTCTCTCATCATAATGTACATTACCAGGATCTGGTCTTCTCCCACACCAGCGATAACTTGGACAGCATCATTAAACTGGTAAAACGAGGACAAGGCATGGCATTAGTACCGCATATTTTTGTTGAAAAAGACTTTGAACGCCACTACCTTGTATCAGTCGGACTGGATGTAAACTTTCCCAGGATACCAGTTAACCTAATGCATCGAAGACGAACCTCGAAAATACGCATTATGACGGTGTTTAAACAGTACGTATCCAGTTATTTCAGCGTCTATAAATAATTCGTAACCTTTAGTCTTTTCTACAAAGGAGCAAAACTAATTTGCAATAAAAGCGGATTGATTCCTAACGAAAAAATCTACCTGAAAAGTCACATGCTATTTCTGGGTGCTATCTACACCATCAAGCCCTAGGGTAAAAGCCGCTTTCATCGTACTATCAAACTGGATCAGCGTGAATAGATAGCGCTGGGATTTACACATCACTACATGGCATGTCAACACAAGGATTATTGGCCAGGATTTGACACTTCGCTGCCCTGGAACATGTAATCGGAGGGGGCGCAATAAACTGATTCTTTGGCGCTTACGCTATTCCGCAATGTTCTTTTGCCAGAGCCTGATCTAAGACAGTGGTCATCAAGACCTTCTGGGTGCAGAGGCGGTAGGGGTTCTTAAATCTCATCAGGGCTCGGTACCTCCAACGTACCAATGAGAAGCCGGATAGTTGTATCAGACCGTTTTTCCTTAGATTGGAAACCTCGGGTAGGTGAATATTAGGCAAAAGATGACCACATAATACTTTACAGATTTGGGGTGTCCCTATCTGTCTTACTTACTTCTTGGCAAGAAACGCGACATGGCTCGCGGTCTGAGCCTGCAAGTGCTTTTTATATGCTATCGCGTCGAGTTCCTGGTCGTGTGTGATATATGTGCGCAAGATTTTCTACGGCGGTGGCGGCAGTATAATCTTCATATTCAGCTAGGGGAGTAGTTGATCGCTGGACATGTTGGGGTTCGCACCGCTCACCCGCAACCTACGCGGTCGGGAAGATATTCACTATTTCTTACCGTTCGTCATCTTTCTTTGCCTTACGTTTGTTATTAGCAGTCAACTGTCGAATCTAGTGTAGTGTCCTATATAAAGCGTGCATTCGGTTCAACCCTTGATATTCTGGGCGTCGTGGGGTTACTGAGCAAAACAGGAGGCAACGCTGATGACGTGCTTTTGTCATTAATCAATTAAACCTACTCGAAGCTCACTTGCTTCATATATTATTCGATTCCGGTGAATGACGACACCATCAGCAATACCCAATGGCATTGGTCTTTTGAATATACGTTTGATGTGCAATTGATATTGGATAGAACTGGCATCTGGGTATATTTGTCCACTAAACTTAACTTTCCCTACGCCCAGGGCTCTTCCTCTACCCTTTAGGCCGGACCAGCCCAGATAAACACCCAATAGCTGCCATAAGGCATCCAAGCCCAGACAACCCGGCATTACAGGGTCTCCTTGGAAGTGGCACCCGAAAAACCAATGATCTGGAAGTATGTTCAAAGAGGCTTCCAATCGTCCCTTATTGTACTTGCCCCCTTCCGTGGTAATGTTGCAGATTTCATCAATCATGAGCATTAATGAACTCGGTAACTGAGCGTTGCCTTCACCGAAAAAGCCACCTTTTGACATTTCGAGAATCTGTTTATTTGAGAACTGCATCTATCACTCCTTACAAAGAAATAGGCTAGTTTCTCTGATTTTTTCTATTTAGAATTGTATAAATCGGACATGAAGTGGCTAAAAAACGATCTGGGAGTTGATATTAAGTGCTGCCTGAACTCCTTTATTAGATGAGGCTGATCAAAATAGCCTGTTTCCAACGCGATAGTTAGGGACATATTAGGTTGTTGATATAATTGCTTACAGACACTTTGCAAACGAATGATTTTAGAGAATGACTTAGTACCAAGGCCTGTATGCTGTAGAAATTGACGATTTAAGTGGCGACTACTCCAGCCAATTGTTTTGGCGATTTGAGATATTTTTTCACTACCTGATGATTGAAAAATAAGTTGCAAGGCTTGATCAAATTTGGTGGCAGGCTGATATGAATATCGCCTCAATAACCAAGATTCGCATATCTTGGTCCGTTCGACAAAATCCGTACATCGATATATTTCGGCATGTAATCTCGAAAAATTGTTACATTGCAGATAGTTGTTATCCACAATCTGATCGGAAATGTCATTTAGGTTTAGATTAAAAAAATAGCGAAGAGCGCCAGGGTAAAACCATATTCCAAAATACTCTCCAGGCTTTAATAATTGAATGACCCGTGTTTTGTTATGCGCTCCTGCTATCATCGATCCCTGGTTGGAAATATATATTGCCTGAGTCCCATCCGGCATAACAGGATATGGTGATGGTCGCTGCGCATTAATTTGTAAATAGGAATGAACTTTGCCTTTTAATATTCCACAAGGCTGTGAACTTCTTAACCTAAGCCCGAACTGCTTTAACCCAGCCTTGGTTAACGTTGCTTGAAAAGGCTCATAGAGTTTACTCATTGGTATAGTTTACCTTACAGTTGAAAAAATTCAGCACCAAATGGCCGTTTTAACGCAAAATTAACTGAGTGAGATAGTAATTTTCTGAGATTTCCGGAATTTACCCCTGGTGAATTCTGGAAACCTGAAAACAATCAGCAGTGGCTTTGAATCGATATGTAGGGTGGATAAGCGCAGCGTATCCAATAATTCCTGCATCGAATCCTGGTGGATGCGCTGCGCTTATCCACCCTACATTATTCTAGACAACTTCTCTCCTAGGATTATCTCACTCGGAGCTACAACAAATATTGAGTCGAAAAATCCGTTTGCAACATATAGAGTTTATCAGCGAATTTATGAAACGATAGGGTTACCATTGATTCTTTCTGAGAGTCTCTGTTCTGTTATCTGGATATCACTATCACTGCTTTTTAGCATCTCAGTAACTTCCTGCCAGATAACCCCTTTCTGTTCGGGTTTTTCAATACTTTGTACTGTTCTTAGGAACTGTGTATAAAGATTCGGATGTTTATCACGAATGTACCAGTTTCCGGTATCACCACTCTGAATTGAGGCATCAATACGGTAATCGAAGTAAGAATCCTGCTCTAGGGCATTATCGCATATGCTACCGTGTTATTTTAATTAGTCTTTATAGGTTAAGCCCAGATTCGGTGTTGACCGTGATATTCTTACGTAAAACAATGCTCCTAAAAACAATATATGAATATTATCCCTAACCCATTGGGTGAAACTAATAGCCCTACAGGTATTGGTTAAGATTCCCGATGACCCTAAGGCGATAGTCATTAAGCGCAAACGACGCTAAGGTGTGCTGTCGGGATTTTCAAAAAATTCCTGTTCAACTGCGGTTTTTTTAGTTGAAAATATAGGGTGATTTAACAAATACAGATAGATTTACATGTGAATAGCAAACTATTTATTATTACTCTCCTTCAGGTACTGGCAGTGTTGCCGCAGGTGCAGGCTCAATCTCTCGATTCTGACTTGGAGTCCAGCTATCGATTTCTTGTCAGCGACAGAGAGACAGCAGGCGGTATTCTCTACACGGCAACAGCTGGAAAACTCCGAGATCGGCAACTACCTCTCAGTTTCGCAGACAGCCCAGATTATTGGGGGGTGTATGTCTGCGGATTGCTTGGGAATAGTTGCCTGGTTACTGATACCTTTAATTCTCAAACCTATTCGCTGACACCACAAAAATCGCTTGCTGGTGATCTGCAAACCGAACGCATTAATACACACAACGGTATCAATATCTATGATGCTGCTACTTGGCAAATCGGCGTGATGCTTGGCCAGGTTATCAACCACTTTTCCTTGCCGACAAATCAGGATGCCTATGCGCTTGTCAGTAATCAAAACCAGTTGCTAAAGGAGGGTTATAACGGTAATTCGAGCCATGCTGTTGGCAGTGAAAATCGTGCTATGACAAGCGGTGAGGTCTTTGTCTACAATCACCAGACTATTACTGATCCAAAACGCTCTTATAGCTTTCGAATGTTGCCGAGAAATTGGCTGTCGTCCGATCCCTTTAAAGGCACCTCGTATGCCGATCAGATTAAAACAAGTGCCTTACCGAAGCAAAACCCTGACTATCAACCCGGCAAGGTCAGCTGGAGTGACTGGAAGCCGATCACAGGCGAAAATGCCTGGGCGTTTTTAGTCGGGCCACTACAAGCTGCCTACATCCATTATGTCATTGGTCAGAAATCTGCCTTTGTGCCGTTAAGCGATCCTGCTGTTCAAAACGCTCTGGATATCTTGCCGACCTTTGCGGTGATGCAATCATCTTCTGGTGCTGTTTACTATGCTCCGGCTGGCACAGTTAGCAATCAGGGGGATATGCTGGTCGATCCCTACGGAGTAGCCGTAGAAAACAATTTCTCCTTGTATGCAGGGCTCAAAATAGTCAGCGCCACCCTTCAGGCAACCTTGACTCATGACAAGCGATTAAGTGCAAAGGATAAAGAGATCATCAACAGGGCATTGAGGCTTGTTAATGTGATGATCAAGGGTGGCGTGATTCAGCAAAATCGTACCACTTCAGGCCTTCTCGCCTTTTTTAAGAACTTGGCCTGGCGCAACGGCGAGTTTGTTCAAGGTGGCCGTGCCGATGTTCCGAATAGCCGCGTTAAGTGGCTACCCAACTTGCAGCCAAAAGCGGTCGATGTCAATACCTGGGGCATTACTGCCATCGGCCCTCAGCAAATCGATGCTTGGTTTGGCATTGGCGCTGCTTATGAGAACTGGCAAAAGGTAAAGCGATGGGGTGGATATGGCTTCGGTAAAACGCTATGGGGTGTGGGTTTCTCGGATCAGGATGGCAACGGTACCGACGCGAACGGCAACTATCGACACGGTATTCTCTCAACGGAATGGACTGCTGGCGCCATCAATATGTTGCGAAGCATGATTGCCTATTATCAGACAATTCCACCTCAATCTTCACGGTATCTGGAGGTGCATCGCTTTCTGGAAAGTCTCAAACATGATGAGCAAACAATGCTGGCAGCCATAATCAAAATGCGGGTGAATCGTTATGCAACTGTCGATTTCCCCGGTCAGCCAAAGCATTACCAGCAGTTACTTCCCCTTGGGCAAACCGGCCCCTATGTCTACGCAAGCAAACGCTATTTGATTCCATTTGGCTGGTATGCCAATCCAATTCCCAGTACTTGTGCAACAGCCTGGATTATGATGCTGGCAGATGACTATAACCCCTTTGTTTACGGTGGCAAGTACTAGGTCAGCGAAAACCGGGACAGCCAAAAATAACCCCGTGACACCCACCGGTATCTTGGAAGGTGATGGCCCAAAAGGCCTGTCGGAATATACCCTGAAGGGATGTGAAGCGACAGTGCCTACCTCTTCCAGGAGGATCAAATCATGGTCAGTCATCCTAATTCCAGGGCAGCTTAGCATCAAAGCAATCCTTCAGATAATCGATAAAAACCCTGACTTTCAGCGGCAGATGCTGACGAGATGGGTAAAGCAACTACACCGGTACCGCAAACTCCGTGGCTCCTACCGTCCAGCCGGTAAGTAGGGGTACCAATTTTCCCGAAGTCAGTTCTCCCTGGGCGATCCATTGGGGTAGCAGCGCGATGCCCATGGCGGACGACGCGCACTGCATGAGTGCACGCACATTGGTGCTTCTGAGTCGGGCATGGACATTGATTGTTTCGAGTTTGCCTTGGGCATCGCGAAAGCGCCAGATGTTGTGCTCTGGCAGCGATAAACACAGAGCATCGTGCCCATCGAGGTCAGTTGGTTTTTCCGGAGTGCCGAACCGTTTCAGGTACTCAGCACCGGCGCAGACAATATAGGGGGGGAATAGATTGGGGGCGGCTCGAGAGAAATTTCAGGCCTATTCAACCCCCAGTTCTGAGCGTTGATATGGTTATCTTACTGATACTTTATTCATCTTTGCGATAAGGGAAGAGGGTGTGACCATAGCGAATAGCCAACACGGTAATTGCCAGCACTAGGGCGGCGCCTGAAGTGGCCAGCATGCGCCAATTATCCATGGCCTTCATGTCTAGGATTAAATATCGCGCCAGTGCCACGATGGCGATATAGAGGGGGATGCGAACAGGTAACTTACCAGAATCAAGGTAGACCTTTACCATGGTGAAGACCTCCAGGTAGATAAACAGTAACAGTAGATCGGAGAGGGTGACCGTTTGCGCCCTCACCATAACCATGATCTCAGCACCAGTCGCCACTAGGGTAGCAATGGCAATCACCACCAAGCCTAAGTTTTCAATCAAATCAAGCAGGTGCCTTGCTTGTTGTTTAAACATCTTGATCTGTCCATCCGAATTGTATTTTGCCATATTAAAACATCACTTAATGACACCACTAAGTCGTTCTGTTGTCAGAGCCCCAAATTACTACTGACCCTCTATTGGGCGTGGTATTGATATGACTTCTATTGCTCGCACCAACGCTACCTTTATTTTCCTCATACTTCAAAAAGAGAAGCTTGCGGCCTATCCTGCCGGGAAGGCGATGACATCAAGATGAAAAAGGGCTGCGAGAGTGGGAGGGGTTTCAGTAGAGGCGCAGAAAGTCGGGGACAAACCAGGGGTCGCCCAACAGCACGCTGATATGGCTGATCAACAGTAACCACAACCCCAACGCAATGAGCAGATAGCGCATCCGCAATTGTGCTTCGGATCTGGAGCCGTTCATTTCCGTTCCTCGGTCTGTGGAGAAGGTGTTCCCTGGACCACACACCATGCCACAAACGCCAGGCGATGTGAGTCCGAAAAACTACGTAGTCCCGGGTATTGCCGTCAGGGTGAATTCTGAGGTGGTCATCGGCGGGCACGCCCGAGCAGGGCTGCGGGTGGCCCGGACTGCGCTTCTCAAGTCAGGGTTCGTGGGCTTGATGAAAACCTGTGAGCTGTACCGATAATTGTGGAGTTCCCGCTTGCGTATCGGCAGGTTCTTGAGTTTGGCCAACTGCCGGACAGTATCGCTTTTAGGCATTTGATCGGCCTCGGACTGCTGGTCGGCCTGATTGGCTATCTGACGCTGAGATTTGGTCGTCAATAATGCCGAACTCGCGACCATGGCGTCACATCAGGGACACTCCCGTCCAGGTTTTTCGCCATCTCTCCGTATAATTACGGATTCCGTCTCCTGGAAAGGCCCGATAGTTGCGCATGCTGCCTTCTCTTATGCTGTTCGAGGATGTATAGAACTGCAGATTCTTACAACAAGGAGACATCGGGAGATGGGATTACAACTGAGCTACTGTGCCGAAGAGGAACGACTCGATCTGATGGTGACCGAGGATCTTGATCAGAGTCTGGCGTGCCAGATCATGCAGGCATGCAATTACGTCAACGATCAGCTCTTGACCTGCGTTATCGATTGCACCCGCGTGCAAAGAATTCACGATTCAGGCCGCATTTTATTGGACTATCTGATAAGAATTCTCGAAAGTTATTGCGTAAGGCTGATCGTGCTGGGCGCTGTCAGCCACCATCTGGCTCCAGCGAAACTGAAGGCGGTTTAGCGATAACGCTCAGTGCTCAGATGAGAAGGGAGGGATTATTTTCCGTCTGTCAGAGTGAAGAGGCGCCGAGCGGTCTGCTCACCCCCTTCGCCAACAGCATCGATTTGTCGATGATTGAGCCTTCACGCTGTCCAACTGATCTTTTTAGGTTCGACGAGCAATCACCGGAAGCATACAGATTCCCTTCACGACTATTCTGTGTCATGAGCGTCAAATGTCGCTGGTCATGGAGGTCTGGGCCAACAGTTGATTGATGGCGCTGAGGTTGATCGGTTTCACCAGGTGGTGGTCGAAACCGGCCTGCTGGCTCTTGCGCCGGTCCTCTTCCTGTCCCCAGCCGGTAAGCGCGACGATGAGCACCCGGTCCGCCCAGGGTTTTTGGCGGATTCGGCGGCAGGCTTCGTAGCCATCGATCTTGGGTAGCCCCACATCGAGCAGGATAGCCTCCGGACGCAGACGCTCCGCGGTTTCCACCGCTTCCAGTCCGTTGCTGGCGGTCTCCACCCGATGGCCGTTGATGCGCAACAGCAGGGCGAGGGAGTC
>JARRQD010000032.1:0-15316 GCA_037382205.1 Candidatus Thiodiazotropha sp. | reverse complement strand
GACATATTTCATGTCAGTACGCGACGTTTTTGGCAGCCTGCATTTTCTGATTCGGAATTAAGTCTCGCTGGTTGGACGAAAAAAATATCCGGAAAGCCCGTGATTGCTGTCGGTAGTGTCGGTATTGATAAGCCGTTTTCACTTGATATGTTTTCAGAAAAAGTTACAGCGCAGCCAAACTCTGTAGCGTTGCTTGAAAAGAAATTGGCGGAAGGTGAGTTTGATCTTGTTGCAGTGGGCCGTGCCATACTTGCCGATCCAAACTGGCCCGCTAAGATTGAGTCAGGCCAACTAGAAAATATCATCCCGTTCTCATCTGATAGTTTGTTGACTTTAAGCTAAAAAGATCATCATTAAAATCAAAGACTGTCATTAAACCTAAAAAAATCAGTCAAAAAGATCTGATGGGTACAGAGGGCGGCAGGTACTTAAATCTCATCAGGGTCGGCACATAAATGTACCTGATTACGTCTGAGATTCAGCTATTGCGCTACTGGTTATCAGACACTGAACCCGAAGCACTAATCAGCCCATAAGTATTACAAGGAGATACCAATGTCGGCAATCCCAGGCAGAGTGAGGATATTACCACTCAACGTGAATCAAGCACCGCTGCAATATCCCGTCCTGGCGCGAGCGAGAAGCGCAGCAAAAACCGATAAGCGCGCTCAAACTCGTAGCCACACGGAATATGTATATGTGATCAGCTATAGGGATTCTTCCCATACAGATGTAGATTGCCACGCAGAGCGTGGGAACGTAACACAAGCTTTCTGAGCTGAGGTTTGGGGTAATCAAGTAAATGTATGGTAGAGATGCTGGTATGTGTACTTAAAATGATCGAAGTCAGACTTGTGGATCAGTTCGTTGGGTTAAATACCCCTTCCAACGTCTGTGCCGTAAGTAGATTTGCCGCCCAATGTTCAATGGTTTCGGCATTGGCGAGGGCAATCTTCTCCTGTGCCCATGGTGGCAGAGGGCCGAATTTCTGCTCCAGCATGTTGGTGAGCAAGGTAGTTTGACCTTCCTGACGACCCTCCTGACGGCTTTCTTGACGAATATCCTTCTCCCATTGTTCAATCCGCGTTGCCAACATCACTTTTACCTCGTCTAAATCTTCTATATCCTCCGGTTCAAGCCGGATTCCTCGGTGGGGCACCACAACATGGTTGATCCAAACCGCTAAAGCCCGTCGCACCGAGTCCAGATGGATCGGTACAGACTCAGACAGTTCCTCTAGTGCCGATTTAAGCTCTTGAGTTGAATGAACATTTTCTAACCGCATCACCAAACCGCTGATGGAACCAGGTTTACCTTCCGGGTAACGGCTCTCATCGATCAAATAATAGCGCATCCCTGGCTGATATGACCACAACGGTGTATTGGGCGGTAGTTGGATCAGTGCCTTGAGGTCGGTTGCTGCATTCCAAGCAGTGTCACCATTGTAGAGTAGCAGGGGAAACACCGGTGGTAATCGGCCATCGATCAGGCGATTTTCCCGGACCAGCTGTTCATAGAGCAGATGTACATAGGTACCAAAGCGCAACGCCATCCACCGATCCTCGGTGGATTGAAACTCAAGTAACAGAAAGAGGTAGAGCTCCTGACGACGATCATCAAGAAAGGGTATGCGCATGATGATGTCGCCATCGCGACGTTCCAAAGCCTCGGAATGGAATTTGGTGTTGATCCTTTCCATATGAGTAAAGTCCAGATGATCCACCCAAGGCTCCTGGACAAAGTGGCGCACCAGATCCTCTACCAAGGCAGGCTCGGAAAAGAGGCGATGGTAGGCCCGATCGTGTTTAGGGTGCATGTGTCAATACTGAGGTAATTATAATCATCGCAGATTGTGTGTATTACTGTTCTTGTGCACCTTAATCGGTATTGTTCAAGGCTTCAAGATCGAAATGTTTCACCTGTGTTTCTGCGCAATTGGCGGGGCAGAGCCCCACCCTACGCCAGTCTCTTAATTGGTGGTTGCATCATCCACCACGTGCATCTCTGATCATCGGCAAGGCTTTACATACAATGGGCTTCAACTCTTCTTTGCCTGAGGTAACGATGTAATCGAGAAAACCATTTCTCATACTGGGCTCCCAGAAGCGATTGATATGTGTGGCCACATCTATTGCGGCTTGTTCAGAATCTGGCATTGCTTCGAAAAAATCACCAATCTGATTGGCCATTTTGATTAGGTTGCTGGTATTCATGCAAATTTTTCCGCTAATGAGTAGACCTTGCCAGAGACACTGTATGGTCTATCGAGAATGAGGTTTGAGCTATGGGTATAAATCACGCAGTCGTCACCACGTAGAAATCCGATCAACGTCAGATTCAGGCGCTCCGCTAATCGTACTGCTGCTGCTGTTGGCGCTGAGACTGCGGCCAGCAGGTTGTAACCAAGCGCAGCTGTCTTTTGTACCATTTCAAAACTGGCTCGACTTGTGACCAGTAATCCGCCTTGCTGTGTGTGTTGCTGGCGCACAAGACTGCCTAAGGTCTTATCGAGGGCATTGTGGCGTCCAACATCTTCCCTGACATGGCTGATAGATCCATCAGCCGCAACATGACAGGCTGCATGAACCGCGCCAGTAACCTGCTGCAAATGTTGTTCTACCGGTAAGCGGGAGATTGCTTCAAGCAGGGCATTAAAACTGAGTGAAGCATTGGTATTGTTAAGCGGTGGTAGTTCTCGTGTTACTTGGGAGAGACTTTCGGTGCCGCACAAACCACAGCCTGTACGCCCTGCCAGGCTGCGGCGGCGTTGTTTGAGCTGAAAGAAGGCAGCAGCTGAGATTTCCATTCGCACTACTATGCCTTGCTTGGTCTCCTCTATCTCTATGTCATAGACCTCACCGGCACGCGACACTATGCCTTCACTAAGACTGAATCCATAGGCAAAATCCTCAAGATCGCTCGGTGTCGCAAGCATCACTGCATGAGAGATGCCGTTAAATTCAAAGGCCACCGGGACCTCTTCAATAACGGTATCTGTGACTGATGGCCTACCCGGCCGCATCACTCTGAACTGGGTCTGCTGTTTCATCTGGTGTCAGCTCCGGTCAGTAGTCGATGTTGCTCAGCATGCTGTCGGGCGTTTCGCTGCTGCCATGCTGAGGGTTGGTCAACCCGCACCAGTTGAACTGCGGTGACTTTGTATTCAGGACAGTTGGTGGCCCAATCGGAGTTGTCGGTGGTAATTACATTTGCCCCACTCTCTGGGAAGTGGAAGGTGGTGTAGCAGACGCCGGGTTGTACCCGTTCCGTCAAGCTAGCCCGCAACACTGTGTCACCGGTGCGCGACTGAATACCAACCCAGTCACCCTCCCTAATACCACGATCCTCTGCATCCTGGGGGTGGATCTCCAACCGGTCTTCTGCAAAAAAGCGGTTGTTCTCAGTTCGTCTTGTCTGGGCACCGACATTGTACTGGGAGAGAACCCGTCCAGTGGTTAACAGCAGTGGGAACCTGGGTGTGATCTTTTCATCGGTAGGTACATATTGGGTGATCATGAATCGACCTTTACCACGTACGAATCCTGCAGTATGCATGGTCGGGGTCCCCTCTGGGGCCTGTTCATTACAGGGCCATTGGATGCTACCGAGACTCTCCAACTTTTCGTAACTTACACCTGAAAAAGTCGGAGTCAATTCGGCGATCTCCTGCATGATTTCCGCTGGATGGTCATAATGCATGTTGTAACCGAGTGCATTGGAGAGCCCCATTGTCACTTCCCAATCGGCTTTCCCAGCCAGAGGCTGCATCACCTTGCGAACCCGTGAGATACGTCTTTCAGCATTGGTGAAAGTACCATCCTTCTCAAGAAATGAGGCACCAGGTAGGAACACATGGGCATACTTGGCAGTCTCATTCAGGAACAGGTCCTGCACCACCACACACTCCATTGCTTCCAATGCTGCCTGCACATGCTGGGTGTTAGGGTCCGATTGTGCCGGATCTTCGCCTTGACAGTAGATGCCTTTGAAGGTGCCATCGAGGGCTGCCTCCAACATGTTTGGAATGCGCAATCCCGGTTCAGCCTGCAAGCTGACGCCCCAGGCCTGTTCAAAGAACGAGCGGGTTGCGCTGTCTGAGACATGGCGATAGCCGGGAAGCTCATGCGGAAAGCTGCCCATGTCACAGGAGCCCTGTACATTGTTCTGCCCCCGTAGCGGATTGACGCCAACCCCGTCTCGACCCACATTGCCGGTAGCCATTGCCAGATTGGCAATCGCAATTACAGCAGTGGAACCCTGGGCGTGCTCGGTAACTCCGAGGCCATAATAGATGGCGGCGTTACCACCTTTGGCATAGACTCTTGCAGCAGCACGCAGTTGCACCGCCGGCACCCCGATCTCACTGGCCAACGCCTCTGGAGAGTTCTCTTCACGGGCGACAAAATTTTGCCAATCGCTGAACGCCTGGGCGTCACAACGCGCCTCTATGAAGGCCTTATCAAGCAGCTCCTCATCAACTATTACATGGGCAAATGCGGTGAGCAGGGCCACATTGGTGCCAGGTCGTAGCTTGAGATGATGCTGGGCACCGGCATGAGGCGCATCCACCATTTCGGTCTCACGCGGATCAACCACAATCAACTTCGCGCCCTCGCGCACCCGCTGTCGGATACGTGAACCAAAGACAGGGTGTGCTGCCGCAGGATTGGCGCCGATCACCATGATCACATCTGCCTGTTCCACTGACTTAAAGGTCTGGGTGCCTGCTGAGGTACCAAAGGTCTGACCCAGGCCATAGCCGGTTGGGGAGTGGCACACCCGGGCGCAGGTATCCACATTATTGTTGCCAAAAGCGGTCCGAACCAGCTTCTGTACCAGGTAGTCTTCCTCATTGGTACAGCGACTGGAGACCAAAGCGCCAACTGCATTCTGTCCATGGTCTTGCTGGATGCGACGAAACTCTGAGGCGGCATAGTCAAACGCCTCATCCCATGAAACTTCTCGCCAGGGATCGCTTATTTTAGCCCGAATCATCGGTTTGGTAATACGATCTGGATGGGTAGCATAACCCCAGGCGAAGCGCCCCTTGACACAGGCATGTCCTTCGTTGGCTTGAGCCGATTTCGCTGGCGTCATTCGTACTACCTGATCGCCCTGCATCTCGGCTTCAAAGCCGCAGCCAACGCCGCAGTAGGCACAGGTGGTTGAGACGCTATGTTCTGCAACGCCATGCTCGATCACACTTTTGTCGATCAGGGTCGCTGTGGGGCAGGCATTGACGCAGGCACCGCAGGATACACATTCCGAGGTCATGAATGACTCGTCCTGCCCTGCTGCCACACGTGAGTCAAAACCGCGCCCGGTAATGGTCAGAGCAAAGCTCCCTTGCTGCTCTTCACAGGCCCGTACGCAACGATTACAAACGATACATTTTGCCGGGTCGTAGCTGAAATAGGGGTTTGATTCATCCTTCTGAGCATCGGTAAAGTGATTGGCACCGGTATCGCCATAACGCACCTCGCGCAGACCGACCACACCCGCCATGTTCTGCAGTTCACAGTCACCATTGGCAGCACAGGTAAGGCAGTCGAGAGGGTGATCGGAGATGTAGAGTTCCATGACGTTGCGCCGCAATTCTGCCAATCGAGGCGACTGGGTTCGCACCTGCATACCCTCTTCTGCCAAAGTCGTGCAGGAGGCGGGATAACCCCGGCGTCCTTCAACCTCCACCAGACAGAGTCGACAAGAACCGAAGGGTTTGAGAGTGTCAGTCGCACACAACTTGGGAATCATCGCGCCTGCAGAAACTGCAGCACGCATCACAGAAGTTCCCTCTGGGACAGTGACAGATAGTCCGTCGATCTTCAGGGTCACTACTGATTCGGCGTTCGGCGCCGGGGTACCGTAATCGATCGGTTTCACTGGAAATCCTCTGGAAAGTGGTTAAGCGCGGAGAGCACTGGATAGGGAGTCATGCCCCCCATGGCGCACATGGAGCCGTCGAGCATGGTGTCGCACAGACTGCGCAGCAGCTCGATCTGATTTGAGTCGCCACCACGAATACGCTCGATCACCTCCATGCCACGGGTTGAACCGATACGACAAGGTGTACATTTGCCACAGGACTCCTCGGCACAGAATCTCATCGCGTAGTGGGCCTGGTTCACCATGTCGACACTGTCGTCAAAGGCGACGATTCCGCCATGACCCAGCACTGCACCAACCTCGGTGAATGCTTCATAGCATAAGGGGGTATCGAATTGGGATTCAGGCATATAGGCCCCCAGAGGGCCGCCTACCTGAACCGCTCGAATCGGTCGACCAGAATCTGATCCGCCGCCGAATTCGTAAAGCAGTTCGCGTAATGTAAGACCGAAAGGGACCTCCACCATGCCTCCATATTTCAGGTTGCCGGCGAGTTGGAACGGTAGAGTGCCGCGTGAGCGCCCTACTCCATAGGCGTGGTAGAAATCGGCACCCTTGGCAAGGATATCGGGTACGCTGATCAGGCTGATCACATTGTTGATCACTGTTGGTTTTCCAAACAGGCCATCGATTGCAGGCAGTGGCGGCTTATTGCGAACGATGCCGCGACGCCCTTCAATACTCTCAAGCAATGCAGTCTCTTCACCACAGACATAAGAACCTGCCGCTTTACGCACTTCGATCTCGAAACCATCGAGCCAGTCACTGGCCACCGTAAGCGCCTGCTGTAGTAGCGCAGCAGCATGGGGATATTCTGAGCGCACATAGAGGTAACCTTTTGATGCACCGACACCAAGACCAGCAATGGCCATGCCTTCGAAAAGCGCAAAGGGATCACCCTCCATCAGCAGCCGATCGGCAAAAGTGCCGGAATCACCCTCATCAGCGTTGCAAACAATGTACTTCTGATCCGCTGGTGTATTGAGGACAGTGTTCCATTTGATGCCAGTGGGGAAAGCAGCACCGCCTCGCCCACGCAGACCGGAATCGGTCACCTCCTTCACGATCTCGGCCGGAGTCATTGAGCGAGCACGCTTCAGACCCTCCCCACCCCCATGTGTCAGATAGTCATCCAGAGAGAGAGGATCAACCACACCGACACGGCTCATACTGACCCGTTGTTGGCGCGCCAGATAGGGGATCTCATCCGTTAGCCCCAGACAGAGCGGATGATCTCCAGCCTCTACCAGGCCGGCGTTAAACAGCTCGGGCACATCAGCAACCTCAACCGGACCATAAGCGATCCGACCTTCAGGGGTCTCCACTTCAAGCAGAGGTTCCAGCCAGAAGAGACCACGGGAACCGTTTCGCACCAGCCTGATATCCAGATCACGCTGTGTGGCTTGATTTACAATTGCTTTGGCCACCTCGTCGGCACCCAGTGCCAAGGCATTGGCATCACCAGGCAGATAGAGAGTAACACTCATGAATTCACCTCCAGCCCGGCAATCAAGGCATCGAATTTTTCCGGCGAGAGGCGAGCATGCAGATGGGTCTCATCGATTTGCATCGCGGGTCCGCTGGCACATAAGCCCAAACAGTAGACCGCCTCCAAGGTCAGATCGCGTCCCACCACGGCCTCCTCAGCATGGGCTGCCAGTGTCTCGCTACCCCGTGCTTGGCAGGCTTCAGCACGGCAAAGCCGGATTACATTTCTTGCTGGGGGGGTGGTGCGGAAGTGTTGATAGTAGCTGATCACACCATAAACCTCTGCGCGGGAGAGATTAAGACCCTTGGCAATGGCAGGCACTGTCTCGCTGGGGATATAACCCAGAGATTCCTGGATCTCGTGCAGCAAGGGTAAAAGCGCACCGGGTTTATGCTGGTGATTGGTAATCAGTTCGTCGATATGAGATGTGATTTGTTTTTCCATAGCCCTCTTTTTAGACTTGAAAGTCTACAAATCAAAGAGGGATTTTCCGAACACCCATTCGGTTGAGGCGAATGACCCAGAGATCACTCCCCATCCATGGGCTGGGGGAAAGCCTATGGATCAGCTATATGTTGTCATCAACCCAGGGCCCCTGAATCATTTCCGCTTGTCTCACAATCTCCCGGACCATTGGCGGGGAAGGATCACGTGCAAGGGTCACCAGACCGGTTGCCCAGTCGACTTTAGGTTCGACCAGCTCAACCGCCACAACTCCAGATGGAGTGCCGACCAGATCCAAAACACAACGGGGAACAAACGAGGACCACTCACCCGTACCGACATGAGCCAGGATTGTAAGTATGGAGTTGGTCTCCAGACTGGGGGAGACCTTGGTACCCACCTGATGAAAAACCGCATCGATGGTCTGGCGGTTCATCATATCCGGGGTTAACAGACAGAGTGATGTGGTTGCAGCTTCCCGCCAGGTTACCGTAGCAAAATCAGCAAAGGGTCCCCCTTCTGCTGTCAACAGTACATGGTGCTCACACCACAGAGGCACCTTATTCAACCCTTTGTCGTTGATTGCGCTCAGATAACCAACGCCTGCATCGAGTTCGAAATGGTGGAGGCGTTCCAATATCTCATCATTGGTCAGGGAAAGCACTTCAACGGTCACGCCGACATGCCGACGTCGGAAGGCTGAGGTCAGCGCAGCGACTGCTGTCATCGCAGTAGGAATAACACCTAATTTCAATCGCCCGCTTAGTACATCCCTCAGACTGGCCAGTTCCTGCTGCAGGTCATCGACCCGCGACGCAACACGCTGGGCATACTCGACCACAATCTCACCTTCAGGGGTCAATCCGGTAAACTGCTGCCCCCGCTCAACAACACTCACTCCCAATGACTCTTCGATATCACGGATAGCCCCCGACAAGGTCGAAGGAGAGACATGACAGGACGCCGCAGCGCGACCAAAGTGTTTTTCCCGGGCGAGTGCAATCAGATAACGGTATTTTCGAGTGATCATCCTAGAATCCGCAGTTGAACATCGATTGGTGGGAAATCTCGGCATGTTCGGAAAGGCATCGTTCGCCGTTAATGGCTATTCCATTAACAACAACGCGGCAGGATGCGCTGAGATTTTTCACAAACTCTTGTAGCGTTATTGGATTCACCCAATGGATGAGAATAAAACTCATTAATTGATTCAGCATTTCATTACCTTACGTCAGATATTAGCGGTCAACTGCGGAATCTAGTGTGGTGTATAACTATACCCTGAAAGCAGCAAAGCTTGGCAGCGTTGTCGACTATCTCTGTTTCACTCTTCAGGCCAGACCCAAATACAAATCCCCATTAGTGTCTATTAACACTAATTCAACCATTCCGGCATCCGCCGAAATGATGGGAGGGCATGAATAAACTACTGCGGCAGTAATGTAGGGTGTGGCCTGCCGCACCATGCCCAACTATTAACCCGGCACCTAAATATGCCATGTTCAAGGCTACAAGCATGCCCTTGATCAAGGCGTGATTCGCGCCCCACAGGGGGTGCCCTTGGGGTGCAGCCGATGACCGCCCCCTTGTCAAGAGTCGCAACGCAGAGCAAGGGCATACTTATAGCCCCCTATCAATATAATCCTAAGGGCAGGCACGCTTCGGCTGAACATGGCATATTTAGGTGCCGGGTTAATAAAACAAAAACCACTTCATCTTACTTCTATTAACCAGGTTGAAGCACAGTATAATCACCAACCGATGACTCAGCCTGCCAATATCTTCTCCTATAAACCTTTTTGGGCCGCCCGCTTTGGCGTTGCTCCGGTATTACCAATGAGCAGGGAGGAGATGGATAATCTGGGCTGGGATAGCTGTGATGAAGTATAAGAAGAATAACCGCTATCACCCATGTATATCAAGGCAGAAAACTGCGGCCTGAATCAACCGTCTATCCGACCTCAATCTATTCAATCTACCGGATTTTAGGTTGAATCCGCCCTCTTCCACAGCCTTTCTGGCCTTCCGGCCTAGTTCAGCCAACAGGCTTCCAGGCAGCCTATCTTTCTGTTGCTGTACCGCTTAGAGAAGTGTCAAACCCATAACCATACAAACCAGTCTGAATCGGGTGAGGCCCGTGCTGCTGGCAGCAACTCGGAGGCGCGCTCTAAAATGCCTTTAGCTTGTAAGTGACAAAGGATCTTGTCGATGACCGCCTGATCCTCGATGCTGGCGAGCGCGGTATGGGAGCGTTCGAGTTCCGCTCCGCCACCGGACCAAGAGCGATGAGTGACGCCCAACTTTCGCAGCCTCCACATTCTGCATCCCGGGTCGTGGAGTTGACGTCCAGAGAATGGAAAAGCGTTTTTTCGGATTGCCCCTTGGATTCGGATTTGGATGGCCTCGCTGGTGGCTGGTTGGTCCAGGGTCAGTGTAAGTTTACTCTGACCCTGGACAAATTGGACTCGAACATCCCTGTCGAAAGCACTGTTACCAGCGTATCGAAAACGAAGGTAGTGACCCGGAATGCCGGGCACTCGGACGCAGAGGGCGGGCGCGGGAAACTTTTACATACACACGCTTACACATTGTGTAATGCCAAGTGTCGGCATGGTTCTAAGGAAATCGAAGCGGTAGCAAATGGGCTTATGATCAGGGTCAGTTTGAAAAATGCAGAGTCCATTGGACTCTGCATCTCAATTTACATGCTCATTGACGGTTAATCAACAATGCACCACCGAGCCCGCCACTACAACTTAATTTATGCTCGCTCTGAGCGCAAACGCCTGCGTTGTACCCTTTGATTTTGATTACAGTTCCAATATTCAATATTTCCAGATCACTTTGCTTCATGAAGTCTCCCCAACAGGAAACAGTACCATCGATCTTAAGGGCGCAGGTTGACCCCCAGCCGGCGTATAAATCAATGACATTGTTAAGACCTGTTGGCACATTAAGTACGCCGTACGCACTAGATCCCCGACATTGTACGCCGAGGTCATCAGCAATACAGGTGTGCCCATCGTCCCCGCTGTCGGGATATGCGGATATACCTCCAGTAGCAACCGTAATTGGATTTGATAGGTTGTAGCGGCTGATGGATTGTCCTCTGTAGTTTGCACCCCAGCATCTCACAGTGGTCTCCCCATCCAGCACACAGTTGTGGTCATTCCCAGTTGACAATTCATGTGGCTGGGATATATCTGAAGGTACATTGAGTACGCCGTTAATGTTATCGCCCCAGCACACAACCCTGCCATCATCAATGACGCAAGTATGTGACGCTTCAGCATCGATTTCCGTGACATTAGTCAGGCTGGATGGGTAATTTAACTGATTTCCCGGCTTGCCCCAGCAATGCATGCCTGTGTCGGACCATACGCAACTGTGGTATCTGCCAACGCCGATTGCTTTTGGTCGAGTGATGCCCGCAGGAATATTGAGTGCAGCTGGTTGATTGATTGTTTTACCATAACACATCACTTTCTCTTTGTTGAACCCGCAAACATGATCATCACCGACTCCGTAATCCACAAGGTCATACCATATTGCGGATTGGCCATAGTCATTCTTGCCCCAGCACAACGCACCTTGATTCGTCTCCGCACAGTTATTGTACGGACCACTATACAGTGCTGTGGCACCGGATAGTTCGACCGGGACGTTGAGTTGATTTGATATGCTATTATCGCCCCAACAATTCACCTCGCCAACATCATTCAATGCACAAGTGTGGTAATACCCGCTATCCAAACTAACTACATTGCCCAAATTCGCGGGTACATTTATTTGATTTTTTGAATTATCACCCCAACACCTCACCTGATGATCGTCCTGCAGGACGCAGGTGTGTAACCCGCCGACGACCACTTGAACAGGCACGCCAAGGTCAACGGGCACATTGGTCTGGCCAACGTTGCTACGTCCCCAACAGCGAACAGTCATACCATCGTGGCCACAAGCGTGATCTTGAAACATATCCATTTGCTGCACATTGATCAGACCAGGAGGTGGTGCGTTGATTCCATATGTTGTACCACCCCAACAATGAATAGTGCCTGATAAAGTAATCACACAAGCGGTGTTGGTCATATTCGCCACCTGCAGTGAAACGGCATCGTTGATGGGCGAAGTCTGCAAGTCAGTGATCATGGGAGATGCGTATCCCCAGCAAGTGACATCGTTGCCCTGAAGCGCACAGAATTCATTAGTACTATCGTAGTGGCCAATTTGAGTTGGCGCGGTGAGATTCGAAGGTACGGAATACTGAACGGTGTTTCCCCAACATGTGATCTCGCCGCTTACCAGCGCACAACTGGAATTATTTCCCAGCGATAGGTCTTCTATCGGAATACGGGGAATGCTATCCGGATCAGTAGGGTCCGTGTGCGACCTGAACTCATGAATGTTGGTGTAACCATCGCCATCAGCGTCATCTTCGGCATCGTTTCCGTTGGGTTGTAATCCGTACAGCACTTCCCAGCCGTCGTTCATGTCATCAAAATCCGAATCATCGGACAATGGATTTGTTTGGTGAATATTGATTTCATCCTCATCAGAAAGAGAGTCATTGTCATCATCGAAATCCATATTATTGCCAATACCATCACCGTCAGTGTCGACCGACTCATTGGCGTCCAACGGAAATTTGTCATCGACATCGAGCACACCGTCATTGTCATCATCGCTGTCGGAGTTATTACCGACGCCGTCGTTGTCCGTATCGACAGTTTCAGTGGCGTCCAATGGGAATGTATCGTCAATGTCTGGCACGCCGTCTGCATCATCATCAGTGTCTGCATTATCTCCCACACCATCGGCATCTGTATCCAAAGACTCAGTATTGTCCAGCGGGAATGCATCATCTATGTCAAGCACGCCGTCTGCATCATCATCATTGTCAGTATTGTTGCCTAGTCCATCCGTGTCAGTATCCAACCACTCCGTTGGATCCGAGGGAAAGGCATCAATCGAATCGACTATGCCGTCATTATCACTATCAATTTGAGATAGAGAACAACCATCGGCATCGACAGCTTCGCCATACGGAGTGTCTGAACAGAGATCCGAAGGATTGAATACGCCGTCTTTGTCAGAATCAATTTTTGCCGGATTCATCGCAAGAATCTGAATATTGTCTATGGCCATATCACCCATGTAGCCACCAGAAGCGGTTGCGCGGAAGCGAAGCTGAGAGAAACCATAGCTACTCAAATCCAACTCAACATTGGAATACATAGCAGAGTAGCTGGATTGTTGCTGGCCGGAAATCAGCCAAACATTGTTAACCCAGCCCCCATTTGCATAGCCATCCACAGCCAGATATCCCATATTGCTTCCATACATATGGTAGTCAAATTTCAGTTGAATACTGGAATCTGACATCACAGGCCCCAATAGAATCGCACTATCTCCATTGCTATATGCGCTGCCGGAGGAGGTTTCCAGATAAACATAATATTTACTTGAATTCGCACCACCTGAAGGGCCTGTGCCACTTGAAGGAGTACTTCCCGTGTAACGAGTCCAATTCTTATTGTCTCCGACTGTGACATTTGACCAGTCGCCAAAATCTAATTCGAAATCACTGCTATACAGTACTACAGGCGTGCTGTCATCGTTGACCTCTATGTCAAGCGTAGCCCTATCGCTAAACATGCCGTCAGAGACTTCAACAACAAAGCTGTTGGCGCCTATATCGCTTACTCCGGGTGTACCACTGAGACTTCCGTCCGAGGCGACCGACAACCATCCTGGACCGGAAATCTTACTGAAAGTCAATGTGTCGCCATTATTGTCCGTAACATCATTTGCAATGCTGTCGCTGTAAGATATTTCCTGACGCGCAGCGGGTTTTAAAATAGGATCTTCCAAAAAGACCGGCGCAACGGGATCTGTCATCAGGCTTTCGATCACGACATTGTCTATCGCGATATCACCCATATAACCTCCTGCTGCTGTTGCACGAAAGCGCACCTTGCTGACTGTGTAGTTACTTAGATCTATATCAGTTGAAAGGTAAGGTGAGGAATTGCTGCTATTCTGCTGACCGGATATTGTCCAAACATCATTAATCCAGCCTCCTCCGGAAAACACATCCACGGCAAGTGTGCCCGTATTGCTCCCAGACATGTGGTAATCAAATTTCAAATGTATATTTGACTCAGTCACCACTGGGCCCAGAAGAATCGCTGTATCGCCGGCGACATAGGCGGAACCATATGAAGTCTCTAGATAGGCGTAGTATGTACTGTTACCCGCGCCAGACGAAGGACCGGTTCCAGTGGATGGAGTACCACCATAATCACGTGCCCAGCTTTTATTGTCGCCAATGCTGACATTGGTCCAATTTCCTAAACCAGACTCAAAGTTATCGGCGTATAGCGTAGTCGCTTTTGAAGATTGGGCATAAAGTCCACTGACACATAGAAAAAATACACATGGGAGTTTTATTTTTTCAACAAAACAACGATTTTGCATAGCAGAAAATTTCCTTTTTTATAAATTCACTGATAATTTACTTAACTAGTGGCATCAGGCCAAACAATGCATAAATTTACCTGATTACCCCCAAGTCTCAGCCTTAAATACATGCCGAGCAACCAAGTCGCCATCGGCAGTTTGATGTACTCGAAAATAGCGCCACTGGTCAACGATGTCAGCCGGTGGCAATGGTGACACTGGTACAGCCCGCGCTCAGCAATCTCACAGTAGCCGGTATGCCCGCATTCAGGAAAGATGAATCCGTCGGGCCAACGCCACAGGAACAATGCACTGTGGCACTGCTCTTCAGTACCGTATCGCTTAAGAAATTGCAGCAAACTGAGCCCTTTCTGGTATTGAACCTGATTTTTGACCATGCTGATCTCTTCGTTTGGCTTCAGGTTCAGTATGCCCCACCCGGTGGCTCAATAGCTGAGCCTCAGGGGTAATCAGGTAAATTTATGCTTAAGATTCTCCTGGACAGCAGAATAGTCATGACTAAATCACCCGGGTTAATCGAGGTATAAGGAGAAAGGTATAAGGAGAATAACCACTATCACCCATGTATATCAAGGCAGAAAACCGGGGCCTGGATAGGTCTAAATCATCCGTCTATCCGACCTCAATCTATTCAATCTACCGGATTTTAGGTTGAATCCACCCTCTTCCACGACCTTTCTAGCCTTCCGGCCTAGTTCAGGCAACAGGCAGCCTATCTTTCTGTTGCTGTACCGCTTAGAGAAGTGTCAAACCCATAACGATACAAACCAGTCTGAATCGAGTGAGGCCCGCGTAGCTGGCAACAGCTCTGGCGGCGGCAAGGCGCCCTTGGCTTGTAAATGATTGAGTATCTTGTCAATAACCGCCTGATCCTCGATACTGCCGGTTATCTTGTCTTCGCCTCCGCACTTCTCGCAGGTAGAGATGTCAATATTGAACACACGCTTCAGGCGCTGCGCCCATCTCATGGCCCGGTGGCGCGGCTGCGCAGTCTTATCATCACGCTCATGTGGC